>CAMWXA010000317.1 GCA_947178035.1 uncultured Lachnospiraceae bacterium
TTAGATGGTGCAATAGATAAACTTTTAGAAATATATCCTTAATTTAAAGAAATATGCGTGTTGTTAAGTTCTTCCAGTGCTTTTTTCCCCTCAATTACCTTGCTGAGCGCCATAATATCCACACCGGACCGCGCCGAATAATAATCATGGCTGTTTTTCTTCACGCTCACAAGAATATCGTGAAAGGCTTTCTCTTTTTCCTGCTCACTCTCCAGCTCTGGAAGCTTTGTCGTAAACAGCGAAGCAGCCTCACTCTGATCTTTTTCTTCCTCAAACATATTGATGATGCTTGCAGGATTAAATGTATCCTTCTCAATATCCGCAAACATTCGACTTGCAATTTTGCTGTACAGCTCCACCGTGAAATCCTCAGCAGAAAGATAACTTTTTATCTTCTTGTAGAGCTGCGGATAATCCGTCAGCCATGTCAGCAGCAGGCGCTGCGCTTTCCTGGCATTTTCTTCGGGTGTATTCTTGTTACGGCTCTGTATCCCCGACTTTGGACGCTCTGCTGTCTGTACTGCATAGCCGCCCGTTTTCGCCGCCATATTCACGACCAGCTTCCTCAGATTGTCAAAACCAATATGGTATTTCTCTGCCACTGCCTCAATATAGTTCTCCCGCTCCACATCCTCGCTGAAATCGCAGAGCTTTCTGGCTATCTGATTATGAAAATCAGTTTTTCCCTCCGGATCGCTCAGGTCAAACTCACGCTCCAGCATCCGAATCTCAAACATAAAAGAATTCTCTGCATGATCAATGCGCTCCTGAAAAGCCTCCTGTCCCAGATTCTTGATAAATTCATCTGGATCCTTGTAGGGAGACATATTAATAATCCTGCCTGACATCCCCGCATCCCGGAGAATTCGAATCGCGCGGAGCGCAGCCCTGACACCAGCGCCGTCACTGTCATATGCCAGAAGTACATCCTTCGTGTATTTTTTGATCAATGCCGCCTGACCTGGTGTAAATGCCGTTCCCAGTGAGGCCACCGCCTGTGTAAAGCCTGCCTGATGCATACTGATGACATCCATGTACCCCTCACATAATATCATATTCCCCGTTCTTGCAGAGCGCGCATAGTTCATGCCATACAGATTCCTGCTCTTATCAAAAATCTCTGTCTCCGGTGAATTCAGATACTTTGGTCCACTGTCATCACTTCCCATAATACGTCCGCCAAAACCGATGACACGATGATTGATATCCTGTATCGGAAACATGACTCTATTCCAAAACTGAGTGGTTGTCCCCCTCCGCTCGTCTGTCTTCGCAAGCCCTGCATCGCGAATCAAATCGTCTGTAACCCCCTTCTGGCGCAGATATGCCAGCAGCTCCTCTCCCCTTGCCGGAGCATAGCCAAGTCCGAATCTCTTCCTCGTCTCATCAGAGAGTTGACGCTTGTCCAAATATTCTTTTGCCCGCGCGCCCCGCTCATTCCGAAGCATGACATAATAGAATTTGGCCGCTTCTTTACTGACCTCCAGAAGTCTCAGCCGCCGACGCTCACGCCGCTTTGCCTCCTCCGAGTACTCCGCCTGGGGAAGCTCCACTCCAGCCTTCTCCGCCAGCATTTTCAATGCCTCCGGAAAAGAACAGTTCTCGTATTTCATCACGAAAGTGATCACATTTCCGCCCTCGCCGCAGCCAAAGCACTTATAAATCTGCCTTGCGCGGTTCACCGAAAAGGAGGGCGTCTTCTCTCCGTGAAAAGGGCAGCAGCACATATAATTGCTGCCCTTTTTCTGCAGTGATATATAACCGGATATCACGTCAACGATATCACTTTTCTGCCTGACTTCCTCAATCAGTTCCTCCGGATAATACATCGATAATCCAACTCACTTTCTAAGCTAACAATCTATTCTCAATAACCCATCCAAAACTTAGGTATATACAATTGTTCATACAAAGAAATCGCAAACCGGTCTGTCATGGAGCTTATGTAATCGCATACGACCTTCTCGCGCGGTTCCCCCTGTAATCCCAGCTCCACAAAAAACTTTGGCAGCGCATCTGTATGCTTCATGTAATACTCATACAGCGTCTTGACCAGCGAAACCGCTTTCTTTTCCTCACACTTTGCAACTGCATTGCTGTACACTTTGTCATACATAAAGCGCCGCAGGTTGCGCATGCCAAGCTCCACATCATCTGACATACGCACATCATCTGTCCCTTTGCTCTGCGTCACAATATCATGTATGAAATTGTTGAGACGCTCCCGCGGACTGTAACCGATAAGTTCACCGATCTCTCTTGGGATGTCCCGCTCCTTTAAAATTCCCGCCCTGACAGCATCGTCCATATCATGGTATGTATATGCAATCTTATCCGAGAAGCGCACTACTTTTCCTTCCAGCGTAGACGGCATACTTGAGGTCTGATGATTTTTCATCCCATCCCGCACTTCCCATGTCAGATTCAGACCTTCACCGTCCTTTTCAAGAAGCTCCACAGTCCGCACACTCTGCTCATTGTGCCTGAATCCATATGGACAGATTTCATTCAAAGCACGCTCCCCGGCATGCCCAAAAGGAGTATGCCCTAAGTCATGCCCCAATGCGATTGCCTCCACAAGCTCCTCATTTAACTGCAGTGCCCTTGCAATAGTCCTCGCATTCTGCGATACCTCCAGGGTATGTGTAAGTCTTGTTCTATAATGGTCACCCTCCGGTGACAAAAAAACCTGTGTCTTGTCCTTGAGACGCCGGAATGACTTGGAATGGAGTATCCTGTCCCGGTCTCTCTGAAACACAGGTCTGATATCACACTGTTCTTCCTCTCTGTCCCTGCCCTTTGACCTGGTACTGAGTGTGGCATAAGGACTTAAATACTCACTCTCCCACCGTTCTAGGTTTTCACGTATTGTCATGTCAATCCCCCATTTAACAATAGTGTATATTTGATTCTCCCTACTTTATATATTCCACACAGATTTTCAAATTCCTTTTTTTATGTTTATTTCTACAGATTTTTACGAAATTCCAACTCGACATAGTCACCCATAGCATGTTCCGCCTCGATAAAAAGAATCAGATGATTATCCCTGATTGCTGAATATCCTGTCGGAATCATCTCTGGATTCTCAAAATCGATATCATAGTCCAGCAGTGTCATGGCATAGTCTGTCACGGAACCGTTATTTAAATATGCCGAAAAATCTGCCATATCCACGCCTTCATTCATAATCGTATATCCGTCGGCAAGCTCCAAACTGCTCACTACCGAGGCCAAATCTGCAAAATCCTTAAATCGGACATTTTTCCCGGTATTCAGATCTATATTCAGCGTTTTGATGATATTGTCCGGATATGCACTGTTTGTGTAGTACTCTGTTCCTCTGAAAATAAAGGAAACAATGCCATCCCCCTTTGTGGCTGTTTCATACGTTAGTTCGTAGGAACTTAGATTTTCGGCAAAAATACTACCAGTCACTGTCTGCCGGATGCTCTCATTGATTTGCTGCTGTTTTTGTCCGTCTGCCATGCTGGTAAGCTGTGGATACGCTATCCTGACAGCACCCTCTTCATACACAGCCGTTTCTATATTGTAAGTGACACTGTTGTCTCCCGCCACGCGGTCTGCATATGGTACAACCGTCTCCGTCTCAATCTCACTCTCCGCAGAATCCTCAGTCTCCTGTACTGCTGTTTCCGCCTCCGTTGTAACTGGCTCATCGCGCACAATCACCTGTGTCCTGTCATCACGCGTGAGCGCGTCAAAATCCTCCACAATCAGCTCCTCTTCCTTTTTGTCTGCATTCCCTCCGCATCCTGCTGCTAACAGCATGATCACAATGAGAATACAGCTAATTCTTATATTCTTTCTCATAATGTTTCCTTTCGTATTTGATGTTCGTATTTAATGTACTTTAATATCTGTAGAATTTGCTGTTACATGGCAGTATCTAATCTGTAGTCTTACGGGCCATTTCGATTTTGTCTGCATAATTTCTTTACAACACTTTGACACCGGAGATTTGACTGACATTCGTCTCACAATTCATTATCCATACATACTCTATTTGCAATGTATCCATTCTTATCTTTACTAATTCGGATTACAAACGGAAATTGATTGCATTTTATACACATCCAAAAATCTTCTTCTGGGAAAACATCCTGTCTGTTCTTGTCAAAGAAATGTTGTCCTCCATTGTGCTGAAGTTCTTTCACTCTATTCTGAAAATCTATAAAATCTGTACCTTCCAGGATGCTTTTTATATATTCCGCACATAACTCATCCTCAGGTGCCGGACGTACTCCACCGTTTCCCATACAGACTAATGATACTGTTTCCGGCTGCTTTTCAAATATATAATCAGTTACTGCTTTTGCATTGACTAAGCTCCCTGTAATCATCTCGCCAGCTTTTGTCGCGTTCATGATTCCCTGTGTACCTGCACTGGTTGTATGAATGATACATTTTCCTCTGACATCGTCTGCAGTAATAGAAGACGGCGAATTCCCATAGTCAAACCCCTCACATTTTTTGCCATGACGTTCGCCGACAAGTACGCTATTCTGGAATTTATTTTTCAATTGAAATGCATCTTCAATCGTTCCAACAGGCCGAATTTCTTTAACGCCCATATCATATAAATAACACTCCAATGAAAATGCCCTGAATACATCAATAATTACTGTCAGGCCTTCCGCCTGTTTCGCTCCTTCAATAAGATGTAAAATCTTTATCTGCATACGGCTTTTCTCCTGCTTTCTATCTGGAATTTCTTAAAATATATATATCATTCTGCACCAGACCAAATCCTGTCTCAATTTCATAACTACCATCAACCAATTTTTTAATTCGACTCTAAAAATTCCCATAGGCACCTTTAGTGTTTTATTTCTTTAAAATGTTCTCTCGTAGAAAATTTTTAATTCTTAGCTGTAATTATATCATAACATTGGTTATTCTGCATTAAGATTTTTGTGGTCCAACTCTGATTTCCTTTGCATTGGCATGCGCACAAAAAATGCACGCATAGCATGAATTTATACGCGCATTTAATCTGTAACGAATTTAAATCAGGTAATAACAAAAAATAAGGAAACCCAGTTTTTATCGGGATTTCCTTACTATTAACCAACTGCGGAAGATGGGACTTGAACCCACACGTCGTTACCGACACAAGATCCTTAGT
>CAMWXA010000318.1 GCA_947178035.1 uncultured Lachnospiraceae bacterium
GTATAGAAGCGGGGGATTCATATGGATTATGAAGTGTATCAAAAAGGAGTGAATCGGGCTTTCGATGAGCATACACTGTCGAACATTAGTCCAATATTGGAGGGGATGCCAGGAGGCCTTTTTATCTATCGTGCGGACGGGGACGAGGAATTGTTATATACCAACAGTGCCGTTTTGCGGATTTTTGGCTGTGATACGGAGGAGGAGTTTTGTGAGCTTACAGGATATACATTTAAGGGAATGGTTCACCCTGAGGATATCGAAGAGGTGGAAAAAAGCATTCACAGCCAGATAGCAAACAGTATTTACGATTTGGACTATGTGGAATACCGCATTATCCAGAGGGATGGAACGATACGATGGATAGCGGATTATGGACATTTTATGAGGACAGAGGACTATGGTGATATTTTTTACGTCTTTATCGATGACAGTACAGAGCGTCTGAAGAACCGGATGAGCGAATTGGAGAAGATGAATGAGGAACTGCGCACGATTTATGCGAGGGAAAGCCAGTACCGGAAGGCAATTCTTTACGATGCGATTTCTTTTTTTGAGGTCAACCTGACAAAGGACAAGTTCCTCTCAGCGTACATACAAATGCAGGATGGCCAGCTAAAAGATTTTTTTGAATATTCTGGGATTCCTTCCTTTGAAAAATATTCAGATTATGTCCGGTTTTGGATGAAAAATATGAATGTTGAAGAATCTGAGGAATATGAGGAATATGCAAAGTTCATTGATGCAGATCGTCTGATACGGTGCTACAGCAAAGGGGAGTTAGAGCAGACCTACGATGGATGGATGACAGATGCTATGGGAAGAAAACATCTGTACCACTATGCTTTTCTGCTTGGCAGGAATGAGTACACAGGCGATGTGGTCACAATGGCAATCACAAAGGATATGACAGAGCAGATGCAGCGGCAGAAGCTGCTAAAATCTGCATTGAACCAGGCACAGACTGCCAACATCGCGCGAAATACATTCCTACAGAACATATCGCACGACATACGGACTCCGCTCAATGCCATTATCGGCTATGCAGAACTTGCCAGAAATCATAAGACGGACCACGACAGGATCGACAATTATCTGACGCAGATTCGCGCTGCGAGTGAGCAGCTGCTTACAATTGTGAATGAATCGCTGGAGATTACACGCATGGAATCCGGGAAGGTCTATTTGGTGGAAAACATTGTCATGCTGGGTGATATGCTGGCGGATGTTGAGAGAACGATGCGGCCCCAGATGGATGTGAAAGCAATTCAGTTTGCAATTGACAGGTCGCAGGTTCAGCATGGTGCAATGTATATGGATTTTCTGAGAATAAAGGAAATGCTGTTTCAGATATTGGACAATGCAGTAAAATACACAGAACCAAACGGTCAGGTGAAACTGACTGTGGTTGAGGAGGATATAAAGCTCAATCATTTCGGCAAATTCCAGTTTGTCGTAGAGGACAATGGGAAAGGCATCTCACCAGAGTTCCAGCGGGAGTTATTTCAGCCATTCAAGCGAGAGAATAATACGACCAAGAGCGGAGTCCTGGGGACAGGTCTCGGGTTGAGTGTGGTTAAAAGTATTGTGGATTTGATGGAAGGTAGTATTGAAGTTGAGAGCAAAGAAGGAAAAGGCAGCAAATTTATCGTAACGCTGCTGTTAAAACTTCCGGAAGATTTGCAGGAAAGCGATCTAATGCAGCCGCCTGCTGCTGATATTGACTTAAAAGGAAAACGCATTTTGCTGGTGGAGGACAATGAGATTAACCGCGAGATTGCGCAGGAGTTACTTACGGATGAGGGATATCTTGTTGAGACGGCGAATGATGGCAGTGTAGCTTTGGAAATGGTCAGCAAATCAGAGCCGAAGTACTATGCTCTGATTTTGATGGATATTCAGATGCCTGTCATGGACGGGCATAAGGCAACAAAGGCGATTCGGAGGCTGGAGAACAAAGAGCTTGCAAATATACCGATCATAGCACTGTCTGCAAATGCGTTTGCGGAGGACTACAAACGGTCCGTCGAAGCAGGCATGGATGCACATGTTCCAAAGCCAATCAAGATCGAGGAGCTGCAGGAGACGATACGGAATGTATTGGGAAGTTTCCATCGAGAATAGGAGCGAGCTTATGGATTTGAGTGTAATTATATTTGTCTGCAGTATGCAGCATCATATTGCTGCGTGCCTCAGAAGTGTTACGAGGTGCCCGAAAGAAACGATCGATATGGAGTGTATTGTCGTAAATGACAAGAGCACAGATGAGACTGCAGCGATTGTGAACCGGTATATTGAGAGAGACAGCCGCATTAAGCTTGTCACGAGGGAAGAGGATGAATCGTTCGATGCGCGAAATATGGGAATAGAGAAAGCATCAGGAAGATATATTTTATTTTTGGATGCAGGCGATCGGCTGTGTGAGGATGCATGGGAGCAGATTGAGGCTGCGGTAGAGGAAGAATACGCAGATTTCGTGGCTTTTAGCTGCATCACAGCGCGTGAAAACGGAAAACTGAAGGCACAAATGCTTCCGATATCAGATGTGATATCCACAGATGAGAAAGAGGCAAGAAGGCTGATGTATGCAGGTGCAGCATTCGACACATGCTGGGGAAAACTTTTCAAGAGCCAGATTATCAGGGACAACAATATTCTGTTTCAGACAGACCTTCCAGGCAGCGACAGCCTTTTGTTTGTGGCGGAGTATTTTGAACATTGTGACAGCTATCTGATGACAAAGGCAATGATTTTGTACCATGCGCCAAATGCTGGGAACGCTATGGGAAATTATAGCATGGAGGAGCGCATCGAATTTGTAAGAACACTGTACGAGATGAATTTAGATGTGGTAAAGCACTACAATGACAGTGAGCTTACAGGCTATATGCAGGTGCATTATGTAAAGGTGCTGGCAGAACTTTTTTATGCGTATGTGAAAGAGTACAGTTACAGCAAAAGAGCATTGGAGACCATTTATGAGAAAGCTATAGAAAATGCATTCTTGAAAAGGATTCTCGACGAAGTGGACGAGCGTATGATTCCTTCTGGAATAAGAAAGTATGAATATCGACTGCTTCGTAGAGGAAATGCTGCAAAGATCAGAAAATATTTTTCCATAAAAGCAAAGATACAAAAAGGGTGATGTATAGGGTGATTACTGTAATGCGTAAAATAGTACAATTGGCGGCAGTAAGCGCAGCTGTGATCGGGACAATGCTTCTGTTAGGCGGCTGCGGAAAGAAGCCAGAGAACACCAATCTCCTTGCGGGGATGGAGTTGGTGGAGGCGTATGATTTTCAGGGAGCGGTAGAGAGCTTTGAGACAGCGCTTTTAAATAACGAAGATCAGGAGCTTTGTTACCGAGGGCAGGGGATAGCTTATATGGGGCTTGGAAATTATGCGGAGGCGGAGGCTGCATTTCTCAAATCGATAGAGAATGCAAACAGCAGGCCGGATGCGCTTGTGTACGATACCAACTATTATCTTGCTACCACATACATGAAGCAGGGGAAGTATGCGGAGGCGGAGCAGATCTACTCGGCGATTATCGCACTCAAAAAGAAGGAAATAGATGCCTATTATCTACGTGCGTGTGCAAGGCTGCGACAGGGAAACTACGAGGAGGCGGTTGCAGACTTTGAGAGGGCATTTGATCTTGATTCCAACAATCTCGAGCTTGTGACAGATGCCTATGTAGAGATGCAGGCAGCAGGCTTTGGCGAGGCAGGAAAGACATATATACAGGATTTTATGACCAAGAAGGAAAAAACGCTCAAGAATGGTGATAAGGGGATTATCTACTATTATCTGGAGGATTATGAAAATGCACGTATTTATCTGGACGACTTTGTAAATGGAAATGACGCGAAGATGTCATTGATTCTTGGTCAGACATATGAAAAACTCGAAGACATGAATTATGCTGTTGTCGTATATCAGACTTATCTGAGTTCTAACGAAGCGGACGCAGCAATCTACAACAGCCTCGGAATCTGCCTGATGCACCAGCAGAAGTATGAGGAGGCGTTAGCGGCATTTGAGAGCGGGATAGCCCTGGGGGCTTCGGATTATCTGCAGGAGTTAAAGTTTAATAGAATTGTAGCAAACGAGTACACTGGAAATTTTGCACAGGCAAAGACGATGATGCAGGAGTATCTTCAAGCCTATCCAGATGATGCACAGGCAAAAAAGGAAAACGAATTTCTGAAAACACGGTAATACAGGCATATTCCAATTATGACAGGAAGGATACAAAAACACTAGATATTGTATTTGTTTCTGTAGGAACACATAATATTTAGTAGTGTTCGATTGACTTCGAATTTTCTATCTGCTATCATGTGTATAACGTTTTAGCCATGCAGCAATGATGGTCTGACTGACAACTTATGGCTAAATCTCAAAAGGAAAACGAATCAAGTGAAGGAGTATGCGAAATGTTTCAGGTTATTAAAAGAGATGGCAGTGAGGCTGAGTTTTGTCTGGACAAGATTGGCGGTGCGATCATCAAAGCATTTAACGCGACACAGATGCACTATAACCAGGATATCATCGATCTGCTCGCATTGCGGGTGACGGCAGATATCCAGGGAAAAGTAAAAGAAAGTAAAGTACATGTGGAGGATATTCAGGACAGCGTGGAGAAGGTGTTGGAGCAGGCGGGTTATACAGAGTCTGCAAAGGCGTTTATCCTCTACAGAAAACAGCGTGAGAAGATGCGCAATATGAAGTCGACAATTCTGGATTATAAGGAGGTTGTAGACAGCTATGTGAAGGTGGAGGACTGGCGTGTGAAGGAGAACTCAACAGTTACCTACTCGGTTGGCGGATTGATCTTATCCAATTCCGGGGCTGTCACGGCAAACTACTGGCTCTCTGAGATATACGACGAGGAGATCGCGAACGCGCACAGAAATGCGGATATTCACATCCATGATCTGTCCATGCTCACAGGTTACTGTGCAGGTTGGTCTTTGAAGCAGCTGATCAAAGAAGGGCTTGGTGGTATTACGGGAAAGATTACTTCAGCGCCGGCGAGACATTTGTCTGTGCTCTGCAGCCAGATGGTAAATTTTTTGGGCATTATGCAGAATGAGTGGGCGGGAGCGCAGGCGTTTTCTTCCTTTGACACATATCTTGCGCAT
>CAMWXA010000319.1 GCA_947178035.1 uncultured Lachnospiraceae bacterium
TTGGCGCAAATATCACGCAAAGTGGTGAATACGACGCATACGCGTCGTTATGCAGATGGCGGGAATGATTTTTCAAACACGCTCTAGGGAAATAGCCAAGTGTGGGTTGAAAATGATATGAAATTTGTTATAATTAGAATATCAATAAGACAGAGGAAAGGGGAAGAACAAGAATGCGTGGTGGCAAAAATAAATACCAATACAAAACATTCTGCTGCGCCTTGCTGTGCAGTTTGTTTTTTTGCGCGTGCGGACAGGAGGCAGATCCAGTACAGGAAAGCGCTGCAGCGCTGTCTGAAACTGTGACAGAGACGGCTGCGGCAAAGGAGACGCTGTCGCTGCCGGATTTGTCTGAAGCCGGGAGCGCTGACGAAGTGCTGGAGCTGCTCATAGCGGACGAAGGATTCCGGGAGTGCGTGCGTTATAGCAGCGAGCTTTGGATTACGGACGAATCTTCGCCCGAAACGATTCTGGGAGCGCTGGAGAACTGTGAGAGCATTGTGCTGCGGGAGGCGCCATATGGCAATGCGATTTATTCGCTGGAGTCCTTGGCACTTCTTCCAAATCTGAAACAGCTCGCGATTAATATCAGTACATGGGATGATTCCGTCATTGCGGACTTTACGCCCATTGCGCAGCTGTCACAGTTGGAAGAGGTATATATCAGTTACGGAAAAGAGGAACAGATTGATCTTTCTTTTTTAGGAGAAATGCACACGATTACGAATCTTTATCTGACACAGTGCAGGATAGCAGATCTCTCGTTTCTGGGACAGATGCCGCAGCTGCAGCGCCTGTCCCTGTACGAGACGCCCGTGGAGGATCTGGCTGTGCTGGAAAATCTTCCAGAGCTGGTCGAGCTGGCACTCTCCGGCAATGAGAACGCAAAGCACATTGAGGCGGTGGGGACACTCACAAAAATGCAGGATTTGGGAATACAGTACTGCGGTATCGAAGATATCAGTTTCCTGAGCGGTCTGACAGAGCTTCGGGGCGTGAACTTAAACGGCAATGCTGTCAAGGATATTACGCCGCTTGCGGGCTTGGACAAGATGGAGCGCTTAGGCCTGGCTGAGAATCAAATCCGTGATATTTCAGTGATTGGAGGAATGGGCAGCCTGTTTGATCTGGCGCTGGATGGAAATGAGATTGAGGACATATCTGTTCTTGCGAAGCTTCCGCATTTGAATCAGGTGGGGCTTTCGGACAACCAGATTGAAGATTTTTCACCGCTTGCGGGAAAAAAGGAACTGATGTACGTATCGGTGTTTGGAAATCCCGCAAAGAGTATTGAGCCGGTCTGGGAAGTGCCAATGCTTCTGTATACAGACACCGGCGTCTCGGACGAGGAGGAAACCTGGATCGCGGACTGGCTGGAAGAGAATTATCCTGCGGTGGAGGAATTTGAGTGTATTGACTTTATTCAGGGAGATTTGGATAATGACGGTCGGGAGGATATCGCTTTTGTGGTGGACAGTGATACCTTTGATGTGTATGAGAGGGATTATCCCGAGCGCACGCCGGATGACCGTCGTCTGTTTGTCCTGCTGCAGCAGAATGACGGTTCGTGGCGGGAGCTGGAGAATGTTCCGTCTTTGCCAGACAGCACTTCGGGCGGAATGCGCGGCGATCCTTATCGCGGTGCTTTTATGGAGCCTGGACATCTCCTGATCAGGATTGGATGGGGAAGCAGCTCTGGCACAGTAGAGACAGAAATCTATGAGTACCAAAGCGGCGATTTTCGCAGGGTGAAGACAATCAGTGCAGATGATTACAGCTATGCGGACGGTTATGATATACTGGTAAAAGAGGAACAGACAGATACGTGGAAGCGCTATGTGATTGCCATGGACGATTACCGCATGGTGCGCGTGGATTTGGCAGATTCCGGGAATCCGGCGCACAAGGCATTCCCAAAGATTGACCTGTTTGAAATGTCCTATTATACTTATCCGGAAAAAATAGAAACACAAATCACCGCAGCAGAGGCGCTGGACATTGTCTGCGCTGCGATGACAGAGGGTACAGGTTCTGCAGTCCAGGAAAGGCTTCCGTATGCAGACTGGCAGAAGGAGGGATATGAGCTTTTGACAGGAATAACGCTCCCTGAATATTATTATGTCCTGCCAGAAACCATGAGAGCGGCTGACGGCGGGTCAGAGGCGTGGGAGGGCGATTATCTCTTTTATGACAATATAGTGAGGAAGAATGACGGGATGCTCTATCATGTCATCTATTTCAAGCAGGAAAATGAGAGCAGGGAAGTGCTGTTAAATGACGCCACGGGAGAAATCGAGGAGACAGAATGACGCTGCATGATCAAAAACTGCTGCACGGAGGTGAAGTATGGCTGCAAACGAGAATCTTTGCACACACAAAGCTGCACACAGGATCGCGGTTCTGTCGGACACACATGGGCTGCTCCGCCCTGAAATCAGGGAAATCCTAAAGACCTGTGAAGTGATTCTGCACGGCGGGGATATCAACAGCCAGAAAATTTTGGACGAATTGAAGGAACTCGCGCCGGTGTATGTGGTGCGCGGCAACAATGACAAGGAATGGGCGGCAGGTCTCGACGTCGAGATTACCATCACATTGTTTGGCGTGCGGATATACATGGTGCACAACAAAAAACACCGCAAAGCGGACCTGAGCGGGACCGATCTGTTTGTCTACGGACACTCGCACAAGTATGAGGAGAAGACAGTGGACGGCGTACAGTATCTCAATCCGGGCAGCTGCGGACCAAGGCGCTTCCGTCAGCCTGTGACGATGGCGGTCATGGAAATAGAGGAGACGGGCGAATGGCAGATTCAGAAAATTGATCTGACAGAGAGCGCGGAAAACAGAGACAACAGGCCGCTGCAGGGAATCCATGAGGGCAATCTCAAATCCGTTGTGGAGACGATTGTCAAGGAAATGCGCACGGGGCGCAGGGTGGAGCAGATTGCGAAGAAATTAGGTGTCGACAACGAATTTGTGGAGCAGGTCTGCCGCATCTATGTGACGCACCCGGGTGTGAGTGCACAGGGAATTGTCGACAAGATGGAGGTCAGCGCATTGTTTGATCGGAAATAATCAATGCAGGAAATGGGACAGGAGCTTATGATTAATCGTCTGTTAGGAATGATATACATATTGATGAAGCAGGGGACAGTGACCGCCGCGGAGCTGGCAGAGCGCTTTGAGGTCTCTGTCAGGACGATCTACCGCGACCTGGACACGCTGAGTGCTGCCGGTATACCGGTATATGCCAGGAAAGGGAAAAACGGCGGAATCTGCCTGACAGAGCAGTTCGTGCTGAATAAGATGCTGATCACGAAAGAGGAGCAGCAGGAGATCTTATCAGGGCTGATATCGCTT
Source organism: uncultured Lachnospiraceae bacterium (assembly GCA_947178035.1). Classification (GTDB taxonomy): domain Bacteria; phylum Bacillota; class Clostridia; order Lachnospirales; family Lachnospiraceae; genus COE1. Next base: position 3,364 of record CAMWXA010000319.1, read on the forward strand.
CGGGAGACCAAGGCGGAGGGGGAGGAAAACATTCTGCAAAAGCTCGGGGAATTTTTCAAGACCGATCCGGTTGACTGGCTCGCGATTGACTTGTCCGACTGGAGCGGAAGCAGAAAGCAGCTCTATGAAAATATCAAAAACGCCATATTGGCGCGGAGGCTGATTCAGTTTGACTATTACGGGCGGAATGGACAGATGAGCCGGCGCACTGTCGAGCCGGTGCAGCTTCTTTTCAAGGAATATACGTGGTATCTCAAAGCCTTTTGCAGGGAACGGGATGCGTGGCGGACTTTTAAGCTTTTTCGCATGAAAAGGCTTGAGATGCTGGAGGAAGTGTTTGTCCCGCGGGAAGCGTGTATTTATGAGGAGAAAGACAGTCCTGGGGATGAGAAGGAGCAGGACGATTTGTTTACGTTGATTGATATCTGGATTGACAAAAAGGAAGCTTACAGGATTTATGACCGGTTTGAGGAGGACGAGATTGAAGTTCTGCCGGACGGAAATTTTATGGTGCACATGCACGCCAGCGTGGACGACTGGGTGTATGGTGTGATTCTGGGATTTGGACCATCGGCGGAGGTGACTGCGCCGGATGGGATCAGACAGGAGATTAAGAGGCGCATCCAGGATATGGCAGAGCGGTATTAAGTTGCGAGGTGGAAGAGAATATGAAGGAACCTGTTATGGACTACAAACAAATTTCACAGAGAGATAAAAGGGCTGTTCTGGAGCATGCTGTACTCACCAAATCTCCAGAGGAGATTTCAGCGGTGTACAGGAAGCTCGGACACGTTGAAAATTCTGCGCGGGCGCTGGGACTTGCATGCCGGTTTCGCGGTCTGGAGTATGTGGAGGCGCTTGTCGGGGGCGGGGCGGATTTCACGTACAAACGCCCTGAGGGCGAGGGCGGATATTTTACGCTATACTATTGGCTTTCGCCTTTGGAGATGAACAATACGCTGCATATGGCATGTTTTCTCGACCGAAGGGATGCCTGCTTCACAAATGTGGTATCAGCCGGGGACAGGAGTCTCAGCGTACTGCCAGTGGAACAGCGCGTCGAGATTGTAAAGTATCTGTATGAAAACCGTGAAAAGGTCTGCCTGGACGCAGGAGAGCTGCTCTATTATGCGATTATGAGCGGCAGCAAGCGGATTGCCAGGACACTCAAAGCGTTTGGCGTCACATTTTCAGAGCGGCGGGTCACAGAGATCACAGAAAACGGGCGCAGCTTTGAGTGGCAGGAGTTTTGCAGCATGTCGGACAGTCTGGGAGACGGGGAATATCTTGAGACGCTCGGCGGCATTGTCGGGGAACTTGGCGGCAAAAGGCTTCATTATACTGATTCCGTCTATTGGGGAAACTACAGCGTTTATCACAAACGGTTTCGGCTGTACAAGCCCGAGATTTTCCGGTTTATCCTCGAACACTTCAACCAGAAGAAAATGAATAAGGCAAAGCTCATGAAGGGCGCAATCGACCAGAACAGTGTTGCGTGTCTCGAGATTTGCGCAGAAAACGGCTGGCTTGCGGTGCCGCGAAAGCGCGATGAAATGATAGCGTACGCTTCCGGGATCGACAAGACGGAATGTTGTGCATGGCTTTTGGAATATAAGAACCGCACAGCCGACTTTGCCGCGGAGCGCGAGAAGGCGGAAAAGAAAATGATGCGGGAGCTGAACGCCAATCCCAATTCTGTCACGGAATTAAAGAAAATATGGGGCTATGAAAAGCGGGAGGATGGCACGCTTGTGATCACGCGCTACAGGGGCAGCCATACCG
>CAMWXA010000320.1 GCA_947178035.1 uncultured Lachnospiraceae bacterium
GTGAAAAAGAAAGGCGGAGGTTAAGATGGAAACACCAAAAATATTTGAGAGCGAATATCGCTTCTGTGAGATTTTATGGGAACATGAACCCGTGACAAGCAGTGAATTAGTGCGTTTGTGCAGTGAGAAACTGGAATGGAAAAAGTCAACCACCTACACAGTCATCCCGCGGCTGTCCGAGCGCGGTGTACTAAAATCCGAGGGGACGGTTGTGACATCGCTTGTCTCCAAGGAGGAAGTGCAGTCGGCGGAGAGCGCAGAAGTTGTCGAGAGAACCTTTTCCGGTTCCCTGCCAAGCTTCATCGCAGCGTTTGCGCGGAAAAAGAACCTCTCAAAGCAGGAAGTCGACGAAATCCAGAAAATCATTGATGCTTATAAAGAGTGATATCATAGGAGCATGTGGAGGATTAACATGGAAAAATTATTTATCAATATTTTTCAGATGAGCATCTCAGCAAGTTATCTGATTCTGGCAGTTCTCATAGTCCGTTTTCTGCTGCGGAAAGCGCCTAAAAGCATGCGCAGCTTTCTGTGGCTGCTGGTTGGAATCCGTCTGCTGATCCCATTTTCGGTGGAGTCTGTGTTCAGCCTGATTCCAAATACACAGACGGTAGATGAATATATCTATGATATTGCACAGCCTGGGACAAATACGGTATCAAACACCGCCAACACAAATACGGCGGTCAGTCAGCCGGCTTCGGGTACATTCACACCTGCTGCCGAAAGGCATGTGAACAAAACGCAGACAGCAGTGCGGGTTTGTACAAAGATCTGGCTGGCCGGAATGGCGCTGATGCTTGGCTATCTGCTCACAAGCTGGCTGCGGCTCAGAAACCGCGTCAAAATGTCTGTACCGATGGACATTTCGCTGGAATACGGTCACACAGGCAGAATGCAGAAAATTTATCAGAACAGCGCAGTCGAAAGCCCGTTTTTATTCGGAATCATCAAACCGCGTATTTATATTCCAAACAATATCGCTGAGGAGGAGCTGCCTTATGTAGTGCAGCATGAGTTGACACATTTGAAACGAAAAGATTACCTGATCAAACCAGCGGGATTCCTTCTCCTGTCGGTGTATTGGTTCAATCCCTGCGTATGGACTGCCTATATCATGCTGTGCAAGGACATCGAACTGATCTGTGACGAGAAAGTCATCAGACAGCTTGGCGCATCATGCAAAAAGGCTTATTCACAGGCGCTGCTCAACTGTGCCGCAGACCGCCGTATGATTGTAGCGTGTCCGGTTGCCTTTGGCGAGGTCAGTGTGAAAGAGCGCGTGAAAAATGTCCTGAATTACAAAAAGCCGGCTTTCTGGGTGCTTGCGGCAGCAGTGCTGGCATGCATTATCGTGCCGGTCTGCTTTATGACGCAGAAGAAAACGGATGCTGCCGAAAACACTGACAATCCAGAAAATACAACAGATCAAAGCAGCAGCCTCTCAGAAACGATTCCTTCAGAGGATGTTAATATCGATGACCTTCTTTCAGGGTCCTATGAGATGCTCAATCCAGATCAGGACGAATATACAACGGTTCCCGGTCTGACGCTGAAAGAAGATAGCCAGTTTTCTTTTACCTATGATCCGCTCAGTTCCTACTTTTGCGCCGGGGAATATTATTGGACAGAGAATATTCTGCACCTTGTTTCAGATGATGAAAAATATCATTATCAATTTACATACGCTGATGGCGGTCTGCTGCTGTTTGACGCAGCAAACTCCTCAGATGTACCCAGAACCGATGAGAAAAACAGCATCATCGCTCCGGTTGAAAATGGCTCCATATTTGTCAGAAACAGTATCTCTGCCGCAGTTGCCCTGGCTCACCGGGAACTGGCAGGGGGCACGGAAAGGACCGATGAGGAACGCCGCGCGAAACAGGAGTCGATGTTCGAAATACAAAAACAGCTGACAACGGGTAAGATGCAGTTACAATGGCAGCTGGAAAAAGTGAAAGAACTGCAGCTGACACAGGAAGAATCGGCCGCATTGGAAACAAGGCTGCAGCAATTGATACAGCAGGCGGAGGATCTCCTGCAGCAGCTCGATCATGCGCAGGCAGTCTGTCAGTCCGAGATCGAGGCGGAAGAAACTAATCAGACTGCATACGAGGCAGTCGATCAGTGGGCGCAGGCGTTCTGTAACCGCGATGGCAGTACCATCGTAAAGCTTGCCGATGAAAAAGCGGAGGAGAACATGGTTAACAGAGAGCTGTTGCAGCAGGGCTTTGACGGCGGGAAGGATTATGTCTCGTTTGGATGGTCGAGTCCCTGGCCGTGGGGCGTAGAGGATGACGGGGATACGTCGGCAGACAATTACCGCATCATCAATGTGACAGACCGATATGCGGAGATCCTGTACTATGCCTGGGTATCCGATCCGCACGTCACGGTATGGCGGGAACAGCTTACCTTCGAGATGAGAGATGGCGAATGTGTCATAACCTCGGAAACGCTTCAATACATGGACTATATTTGTACCGTTGGGGAGTTTCAACTGGCCTATCCTGATGGTATCACAGGAACGATGATGGACTATTCCTATAATGGAGCCGGGGAAGCGCTGAATGATCATGCAAAAAACAACAGAGATTCCCAAGGGTACAATCAACTCTTCGATCCCGACTCAGCAGCCGTATATCTGCTTAATATACTGAATAATCCCAATAAGGTAGGAACGCATGTGAGAGAATCCGCAGCAGATGCAGATGCCCGCACTGTAGTATTTGATTTTTATGAGGATGGAAGTTCTGTCAGCGTGCAGATGGTACAGCCCTACGGTTCCGATGGCATCTGGATTCCATGGACAGATCCTTTTGATGTTTTAAAATCCGCTGATACAGCATCCATAGCTCCTTATATTGTCACAACACAGAACGTGGATGCCACGATCAGGAATGACGCGAAACAGCTCGAAGCACTGTTTCCAGATCATCACAATTTCGCATTCAATGTCACTGTTCCGCAAAATGTGGATCTGAACGGAGACGGTGTCGAGGAGAAACTCGAGTTTACCGATTTGAGATACAATGGCGGAGACGGCGGATATGCACTGACTGTCACTGACACAAGGACAGGAGAAAAAATTCCTCTGCCCGACGGCTACACAGAGGAGAGCGGGTTTCCTATCCGCACTCTTTATTCCATGCAGCAGGACAAGGAACAGCTGTCAATACAGCTTGGAGAAGAGAAAAAGAGCCAGACAGTGGCAGCAATTATGCTGGATCCGTTATATACTATCTATGAGCGAAAGAATCTATATACTGAATTCAAGAGAGTCATTCCGGATCATTCTTGTGAGATTTCGTCTGGAGATGCTTTGAGCGGATGTAACATTGTCACCTACCGTGGCGAAGAAAGCCCAGTTATTATATTAAAAACCTATGTTTCGGGATTTTTAGGGCATGCTGATACGCTAGGCTATGTCATTACGGAATTAAGACTTCAAAAGGATAATACATGGGCTTCCAGACATTATTTTTTGATTGATAACTGGGATATTGCAGATATAGCGCAGCAGATGGAGGAGCGGTCAGAAAATGGAGGAGACCTATTATATGATGATCAAATTGATGTGAGTGTTATACAATTAATGTAACGGGTTACAATTCACACCTACGCCAGTTTTTATCAGCTTATAAGTTATTGAGGTGTGAATTATAACGTAACGGTTTGCTCTGCCATGCAGCGATGAATAAACAGTTGACACAAGCGTCATTTCGTGATAGACTATCAAATCATCGAGATGTCAAAAATTTAATGATGTGAGAAGAGAAATTGTAATGAAACAGAAAAGTGTTAATGTATTGTTATCTGCTGCCGTGATGGTGGTTACAATGACAGCTTGTGGCTCAAAGAATAACGAAGCGGTACAGGCGGAACAGCCGATGACAATCCAAACAGTTACAAACGAGGAACTTTCCAGCGAAGCGGCTTCTGATGATGCTTCCGACAGCATGACTGTCGACGAGTGGGTGACTTCAGATGAGGCGGCCACATACATACAAGCGCTCAACACGTCGCTTGATAGTACTGGTGCTGTTATTTCTTTTGAAGTGGATGGCGACACGCTGTGTATGGTATTTCACTATTCTGAAGAGGTGCTTGGAACAGATGGCTCTGATCTGACAGAGGAACAGATGGAGGCGGAACAAACACGCCTGCAGGAGAAGTATGATAGTGCAAAGGAACAGCTGGAACCGATGTGTGATGTATTTCGTGAAGCAGTTGGCAATGCAGAGCTTGTAGTTCGTATTGTATACAAGACAAGCAACGGAACAGAACTATTTCGACAAGACTTATAAAAATTTTCTCATCAGACAACAAGGGCGGCAGGAGAATCTGCCGCCTTTTAGACAATGATTTTTGAAATTTTACATCTGATAAAAAGAGGATAAGAGATTGAAAGTATTGAATACCATAGTACGAATTCTATTATTTTTGTTTGGGCTGGCAGGTTTTAGCGGTTTTATTGTTCCGATTCTAAGGAGAAGGATATTTAATGTCGGAAATGCAGCGGGCCTCATAATTTGTATCGGTTTCATGGTATATGCAGTCTTTATGCCAAATATTCATGAGGCGATACGTACATTCTGGCGGAAAACGGTCGGAAAGATTGTTTTGAGTGTATTGGCTGCAGGTGTGGTTTGTGCAGTGGTTCTCGTTGTTATAATGACTGTGCTTATGATCAAAGCTGCAACGGCTCAGGCGGCTCCAAATTCCACGGTGATTGTGTTAGGCTGTAAGGCATATGGAGAGAAACCAAGCATCATGTTAGAGGAACGTCTGAAAGCGGCTCTAAAGTACTTAAATGAGAATACAGAGGCAGTGTGTATCGTGTCAGGAGGGCAGGGAGCAGATGAGACAATCTCTGAAGCGCAGTGTATGTATCTCTACCTGACCAGCAATGGTATTGCTTCAGAACGAATTTACATGGAGGATCAGTCCACCACGACACGCGAAAATCTCGCCTTTTCTTATGAAATCATAAAGGAGGAGGGATTGAATGAACAGATTGCGATCGCTACGAACAATTTTCATGAATACAGGGCCGGTAAGATTGCAGACGGCATTGGACTGGAACATGGCGCTGTCTCAGGAAAGACAGCATTGTGGCTTTTGCCGACATACTATGCAAGAG
>CAMWXA010000321.1 GCA_947178035.1 uncultured Lachnospiraceae bacterium
CGTAACAAGACTTTAGGAAACATGAGAAGATTTTATAAAAAAGGAACATTTGTGATATCAGCTTTCTTGGTTGGAAGCATGATGATGTCTGGATGCAGCGCATCAGGAAATCAGGAAGAGGAACAAACCATACAGGAGGAAAGCTCTGTAGTGATAATAGAAAGCACTCATGAAGAGACTCAGCCGGAAACAGAGACGGAGGCTGCATCCACAGAGGAAACGCAAACAATAACAGAGACAGAGACTCAGCCGGAAACAGAGACAGAGGCTGCATCCATGGAAGAAACAGAGACAGAAAGTACGCCCGAGGCACAGCCGGAAACACAATCCGTACCGCAGGAGGATGAACAGGAATCAAATGCGGCTGCGGAGGGATCTGTCTCGTCGGGAGATTTCTGCATGACAGTAAAAGGTGTAACAATCCCTCTCGGAGATGATATGCGCAATTACACAGCACTGCTCGGTGATCCGGATGCCTATGGTTCTGCGAAGAGCTGCGTGGAAGAGGGAGACGATAAGGTATATACATACGGCGGTGTTGTTATCTATACTTATATCACAAATGGTATGGATATTATTTCCATCATTGAGATAGAAGGGAACGAGTCGCTTCCATCTGGCATTCATATCGGCAGCACGAAAGCGGATGTGATTGCGGCCTACGGAAGCAATTATACGGAAGAGGGAACGGAGTTGTTGTACGAGATGGGCGGAAAAACGATAGGGATACAGATGAACGGCGATACAGTTTCCTTTATAGAACTGTTTGGCAGATAAGAACAAAGGAGAGTAAAAATGGTTTTCAGCTCCTGTATATTTTTGTTTTTCTTTTTTCCAGTTATCTATTTGCTATACTGGATCTGTCCAAACCTGAAGGTCAGGAATGCAGTGCTGATTTTGGCGAGTCTGTTTTTCTATGCTTTTGGTGAGCCGGTATATATCCTTCTCATGATTGGTTCCATACTGATCAATTATGTACTGGCACGTATGATTGCGTCAAAGGAACAAGGAGGGAGAGGAATCCTGGCGCTGACAGTGCTGTTTAATATTGGAATGCTTGTTGTGTTCAAATACAGCGCGCTGCTGGTGGAAACAACTGCACGACTGTTCAGGGCAGAGCTGCCTGTTCCCGATATCGCACTTCCGATTGGTATTTCGTTTTATACCTTTCAGGCACTTTCCTATTGTATTGACGTGTACAGGGACAAAAGCATCGTGCAGAAAAATGTGTGGAAACTGATGTTGTACATTTCTTTTTTCCCACAGCTGATTGCAGGACCGATTGTCAAGTATCATGACATTGAAGCGCAGCTTTCTGACAGACGTGTCACAATCGGGGATACGGCAGCAGGGATACAGCGTTTTATCTGTGGCCTTGGGAAGAAGCTGCTGATTGCGAATGCGATGGCGTATATCGTAGATACACTATACACGACACAGATTACATTTTGCCTGACTGCATGGATTGTGGCTGTGTGTTATATCTTTCAGATTTATTTTGATTTCAGCGGTTATTCGGATATGGCAATCGGCATTGGAAGGATGTTTGGATTTACCTTTCAGGAAAATTTTGACTATCCTTATATATCTGGGAACATTCAGGAGTTCTGGCGCAGATGGCATATTTCGCTGTCCACATGGTTCAAAGAATATCTCTATATCCCGCTTGGTGGAAACCGCAGGGGTGAGAGGCGAACCATGCTCAATAAACTCATCGTATTTATGGCGACAGGAATCTGGCATGGGGCAAACTGGACATTTCTGGTGTGGGGACTTTTTCATGGTCTGTTTATCACATTGGAATATAAGAAGATAATTCCGTTAAAAAATAAAGTATTGGCACATATTTATACAATGCTTGTGGTAATCTGCGGATTTGTGATTTTCAGGGCAGATACGGTTGGACAGGCCATGCATATTCTGGGTGCGATGTTTGCAGGATTTCGTGTGGAGGCGGCGGAGCTGGTACTGATTGCGAAGCTTTTGACTCCCTGGCACGTGATATGTCTGATCGCAGCGGTCGTATTATCCGCGCCGGTTTCTAAGTGGTTAGCGTTTCGGATAAGGCATCGTGTGGTTGTCTGTGCAGCGTCTATGTTACTTCTGCTTTTGTGCATCATGAATCTGGCGACGAGCAGTTACAATCCATTTATTTATTTTCGTTTTTGATGGGAGGAAGAGGAATGAAACATTGGGGGTGGAAGCGGAAGGCTGTATGCAGTATCTTATGTCTGTTGACGTTAGTATTGCAGCCGATGCAGATGGTTTTTGCTACAACATCCTACGAAAGCGATGGTGCTGCGTATGAGGAAGGCTATATCTTTGTCGGGGAGAGCCATATCAATATTGCCTGTACGCATGTCTATTCGGATGCAGTAGATGAGTCGGGGAATCTGCCGGGAGTCGAGAATGTGCATTATGAGCTTGTCTGGACTTATGATATTGGAGATCAGCCTGGGAATCCCAAACGATATATTATGAAAGGAAATCTGTTCTTTGTGTTTGGAGGACTAGAACCCAATGACAGCAGCGAGGCAGCACTCCAGACAAGCAAGGAGTACATATACAGCGATGGGCAGGGAGAGCATGGCGTTGCGGTCACAAAAATACATGAGATTATGGAGAATAATCCCAACATAGCCCACTGGAATATCATATCGTGGCATGGGGCGGTACAGGCGGCAAAAACAACGGATCAAAGTATTCCCGATTACTATGCCGCTTCATATCGTAACTGGATTGAATATGAGTTCCCGGAGGCGGATGTCTATTTTCTGTCAATCTCTACAATGACAAAGTTTTATCGGTCAACCAGAAAACCAGAACTGCTGAATGAGGTTTTAAAAGAAACGTTTCCCGATCAATTTTTAGATTATACAGAGTTTTACAACCAGAGGTATCCAGAGGGAATGTGGGATCCGATGCAGCGGTCGGACAGCCTTCATTGGAGCAGCCAGACATATGTAGAACTGGTTACGGATATTATCAAGGAGATACAGCGCAGACGGGAAATTGTCAACGCAGTGACAGAGGTGGTGAACACACTTCACACAAATGAAACGACGGTCATATATCCCATATTTAATTTGTGCAGCGCGATTCTTTCGGCAAGGGCGGATGCAGGACTGCCAGCTTATGTGACGGGTGTGACAAGAAATGGATATATTCGAATAGATTTGAAAGGATTGCTCACTGCTATTTCATAGGGCAGGTTTTGGTGAAGACTGGGAAAAGCGGTGCAAAGGATAGGAATACATGACAAAGAAGTGGGAAGAGAAGCAGATTGGGACATGGTTTTATGTGATATTGTTTTGGGTGTTGTGCCTGATTCCTTCTGTTGGAATGCTGTTCTATAGATCAGAACTTGCAGAGAACAGGGAATTATCAAAAGTGCCGTCACCCCGGACAGAGGATGGCGGATGGAACAGTGAATATTTTGAGGAGCTGCAGACATATGTATCGGAACATTTTGCATTCCGGGGAGAGCTGGTTACAGCAGACAGTGTGATAAAGTATAAGCTTCTGCATACGCCCAGTGACGACCAGGTAGTGATCGGGAAAGAGGGATGGCTCTTCTTTGGAGAGACGCTGGCTGACTATGTGGGAGTTACGATGACGGACAGTGAGCTTGACCAGACTGTGTCAAAGATGCAGGAGGTCTGTGACTATATAATAAGCCTGGGGAAACAGCCGCTTTTGGTTATCGTGCCGAACAAAAACCAGATTTATCCCGAATATATGCCGGCGCGTTTTGGCAGTAAAGCGGAGCAGAACAATCTGACGCTTTTGCAGGAGAAACTGCAGCAGGCCGGAGTGCCGTATGTAGATGCATATCATCTCTTACTGCAAGGAAAGACGGAGGATGAGCTGTATCTGCATGAGGACACTCACTGGAACAATACAGGAGCAAGGCTTGTCCTGAACGGGATCTACGAGGCGTATGGTTTGACAGATCGCTATGAACTTGCGGGTTATCAGATTGAGGAGAGCCACAGTCCGGATCTGTATGCGATTCTCTTTCCGGCAGAAGCGCATTTTGAAGCGCAGCGCATTTATGAGGATGGCAGGAGCTATCAGTATATTGGCAGAATGCATAGTGTGGATGACATGAAGATTCGCACAGCGGCCGATGATGGAAATGGAAAGTCGATACTCGTCTATCGCGACAGCTTTGGCAGGGCATTGATACCATATATGGGCGGAACGTTTGACAGTGTGACGTTTAACCGCTCGACACCATATGATCTTTCCCTGGTGGAAACTACGGAGTGTGACTATGTTCTGATTGAGCTTGTCGGGCGCAATCTTGCGGATTTGGGTCAGATACAGCTCCCATGAAAACGGTAATCCCTATTTTCATCCACTTGAAAATAATCAGAATGCATATTGTATATGAAAAAAGCTCTCCGGCCTGGGACAGGCTGGAGAGCTTTTTCTGTTTTGTTTTTTATTTGATTCCAAGTTGTATGATTACAGATGTGCCGGGATTAAAAGTTAAATAATATTTGTGGGGATGATTCGTTTACAACAGCCTGGCCATTCTCTAAAGCCAGTCCACAATAGCCGACAGCCAGTTTACCGCTGAAGCCCTCCGGAACAAGTGCATACCAGGAGAAATAGGAGTAATCATTCATACCCATATTCCATGTTTCAAAAAGCTGGCATCCCGGATATTCGATACCGTTCTGGGATACTGTAAATTTAGCTGCATGCAGCACCCATCCGTTTGTGTCAATATAGTCCCATAAAGTATCACAGCTGGTAATGGTATCGTCATCACATGTATATAACTGAGCTCTTATAAAGTCACCTTTGCTGATGTCAATGTCCATTAAAGTTGTGCCTGCTACAGAAGCGTCGGTGGTGCCCCACACATCGATCTTTCTCCATTCGTATCCAGGTAGAGTATAAGCAGCTAAATAACCAGAGAAGTATTCGTCGAGATCCTCGTCTACCTCGTCTTTCGTGAATGAGATATTTACCATGCAGTCCTCATAATTGTAATTGCGCGAGTGGATACTTGGGAATCTGTATGTTTCTCCCTCTACAGCTATTATTTTTTCCAAATCGTCTGGCTGTGTCTGGGATGCTTCTGATTCCGACTCTGCACCTACACCCTGATAGGGCAGTACAC
>CAMWXA010000322.1 GCA_947178035.1 uncultured Lachnospiraceae bacterium
ATTCAACACCACACACCGGCTCAAAATCGTCGGCAGCATCGCTTCTGCCCTGGTGGCAAGCAACAAAATTACAGCATATTCCGGTGGTTCCTCCAATGTCTTCAAAAGCGCATTCTGCGCCTGCACATTCATCTTCTCAGCCTCATCGACAATGTAAATCTTGTAAGCCCCGCTGTATGGCTTAATCGCAATATCCCCGTTAACCTGCTGTCTGATATTGTCCACCGATATCACATTGGGCTTCTCATGCATCACATATATAATATCAGGGTGATTGCCGCTGATTGCCTGCTTACACGATCGACACTGATTACAAGGACGTATTTTTTTATCTGTCAACACACTCGCAAAATCAAACAGTGTCGCCTGGTGTTCTGCCTCTGTCCGATCGCATTCACACTGTAACGCTCTTGCAAAAATATCCGCAATCATACGCTTTCCTGACAGTTTTTCACCCTGTATCAGATAGGCATGCGATATCTTATTATGCTTTATCGCACTCTGCAGATTGTCTGTAAGCTGTGTCAATCCCACCACATCATTCCATGACACACATTCCATTCCTGTTTCCATTTTCAACTTTTCCTTTTCAGGTATTTGTGGACACATTGTCCCAATCGTCAGCCCCGTCGGAGTCAATCAGCCAATTTAGTCCACAATGCCGCTCATACACTACATCTGGATTCAATCCTGCCGGTGCCTCGTCTTCATGGATACGCGCATCCACACACGCCCAATCATATCGAAAGATCAGATCCGCCTCATCCAGTATCTCATCCATGTCCCGCAGTCTGACCTTAGCCATAAATGCTTCCATCCCATTGCAGGCAGCAACTGCATTCATCACAAAGTCACAATCGCAGGCTTTCGCTGGATAATCCAGCTTTTCGACAATGCCGAGTGCCCACAACAGGACCCAGCAGGCCTCATACTTCCAGGTCATATTGCAAAATTCCTGATCAGTACACTTATCACAAAACACTTTCTGTTCCTTATGCGTAAGAAAGCCCTCCACACCAAACGCCACAAGCTTTTCACTAAAAAACTGCCGGCTCTTTTTCAGGGTTCCACGCCCTCCTGATGCGTCACACGCCACCTGAATCGCAAACAGACATGCCACAGCCCGCCTTGCAATCTCCTCAGCCGTCCTGATCCTGACCGTGCTGGCTGTCTCAATCACAGGAAGATGTTCTATGTAGGGAACCTTATGTGCCTTTAGTATCTCTATGGAGCGCTCCTTGCGCATCTGCGCTTCTCTGAAATCATTCCCTCCGCTATTGTTATTATCCTTTACGAATTTCATACTACATCCTCCATTTTGTCTGAAGCCGCAGGCGGCTGTTCTATGCAAAAATATCGAGCAGCAGTCCCCTTATCTCATCCACCTTCGCAAGTATTGCAATCTTGTCGCACTCCTCACTCACCAGCTCCTGTGCGAGCTCATCGAGCTTCTCGTCCACCAGCCTGATAATGCCATAGACTCTATGACGTCCGCGCCTGTCCAGAAAATTCTCCCTGGAAAATTTATGGGAACGATTGACAATCTCATTCATAAATTCCTTGATCAAAGTGCGGTATCGTCTCATATCGCGCACATCCATGCGCTTCACAATCTTGTCACCCTGCATTACAATCTCTTCCATCATGAGATTCAGACGCTCTGCAAGTCCCGCCTCCTCAATATTGCTCGCCAGCATAAACTTGAACGAATCATCTGTCTGCTGCGTTGTCTGTGTCTGCTGTACTGGTACTGTCTGCTGTACCTCATTCACCTTAAAATCCATTTATCTCTCTCCCAACTTAATTATGGATCTCCTTACAATAAATCCCTCTCTTTTCCAAAGTCTCAGCCATATCAGACAGCGAAGTATATCCCATATAAGAAGAAACCTTCTTTTTTCCATCTTTCTTGATAACAGTGATCGTAATATATGGCATTGTAGTCGAACTACCGTTTACTTCCACATGATCAATATCACTAATCGGAATCGCATGCATACGCAAAACCGCATTCAGCACAAGCTTGTCATCCATAAAGAAAAAAGGTTCGTCTTTTGGTTTGTTTTTGTATCTTCTCCTGGAAATAATCACATATAATATAAGCATTGCCCCAGGCAGCATCGTAAGCCAATTCATCACACTCATCTCAAATACCTTCTTTTCCCTGATTCCTATCTCGAACAGCAATAATGTATGCTGCTACTTCATCCAGACAGGACTTTAGGTCATAATTGTCAAACTTTATGGTGATTCCGGCCCTCTCAAGATTTTCTTGTGAAAAGTCTCTTGCATCCGCGATAAAACGTCTGCACATCTCCTCATACATCGGCTGGCTCTGTCTTTTTTCACGCTCTAGTGCACGGGTTAAACGCTCTCCATCCTCCAAATCAATATAAATCGGAACCACCCTGTCCCGACCAAAATAATCTCTTATCTTTGTGTAGGACTCCAGCGTCCCTATGACCAGATAATCGTTTTTTTCCAAATCGATCTGATTATCCTTCGCCATGAAATAATACCACGAACCATAGACAGTATCATAAGACCTGCATTCGATGATTTTATGCTGTTTCTGCAGATGCTCCATCGCCTCTACCGTTGTGAAATAATATTCGACGCCTTCCTGCTCGCCCACGCGTATCGGGCGTGTCGTATAGGGAACAATCCGCTTCATCTGAAGCGATGTATTCTGCATAAGCAATTTATAAATCGTATCTTTTCCCGATGAACTTTTCCCAACTATGCAAAAAATGCTTCCCATCTGTTCCCCTCAACACACTACTGTCCTATCACAATCCACTTTCTAACAAATTAAATCTCCACAACACGAACCATATTCGTATTTCCGGCAATTCCCAAAGGTACACCAGCCGTTATCACAACACGGTCTCCATGACTGATTAGTCCAGCATCAACGCTCGCTTTCACCGCTGCATTGAACAGTTCCTCTGTATCGTCCTCTTTATCAATCAACAGCGGACTGACACCAAACATAAGTGCCATCTGGCGATACACCATCTCGTCCACTGCACAGCCAATCACCATACATCCTGGTTGATATTTCGATATCATACCCGCAGTAAATCCTGACATTGTTACTGTGATAATTGCCTTTGCATTCAAATCCATCGCAGTTGTACAGCAGGCATGGCAGATTGCCGTCGTCACTTCCGCATTGTTCACCCAGTTATGACTTCTCTCCCTTAATCTGTCCGCATAACAGATATCCTCCTCTGTGCGTTCCGCTATTCTGCTCATTGTTTTCACAGCCTCAATCGGATAGGCACCAGCTGCGCTCTCACCGCTAAGCATAATTGCAGATGTTCCATCGTAAATCGCATTGGCTACGTCCGTCGTCTCTGCTCTGGTAGGCCGTGGATTTTTGATCATAGAATCAAGCATCTGTGTCGCTGTTATGACAATTTTGCCAAGATGTAATGCTTTCTGGATCATTTTCTTCTGTAATACAGGGACTTCCTCTAGTGGAATTTCAACCCCCATGTCTCCCCTTGCCACCATTATGCCATCAGAGACAGCAAGGATTTCATCCAGATTGTCAATTCCCTGCATATTTTCAATCTTAGAAATCACTTTCATCCTGCCGCCATGTTCCCTGATTAATGCCTTGACTGCCAGAACATCATCTGCACACCTTACAAACGACGCTGCAAGATAATCATATCCCATCTTCACTCCAAAGATAATATCATCTCTGTCAACCTCACTGATATATGGCATAGAAAGAATTGCTCCTGGCACATTGATTCCCTTATGATTCGATACATAACCTCCGTTTACCACTTCACACACAATATCTGTGTCCTCAATCTCCTTGATTGTGAGCTCTATTAATCCGTCGTCAATCAATATACTCTTTCCGATTTCGACATCTTTTTTCAAATTCTTATAAGTGATAGAGGCTCTATCTGCAGTTCCCATAATCTCTTCCGTCGTAAGCCGAAATGTCGCTCCTGTTTCCAGATAAGCCTTTCCGCCCTCAAAATCCCGCAGTCGAATCTCAGGACCTTTTGTATCCTGCATTGTCGCAAGTGGAAGCCCCAGCTCCTTTGCAGCCTATCTCGCCCGCTCAAGCTTCATTTGATGCTCATCATGATTCCCATGCGAAAAATTGAATCTTGCCACATTCATTCCTGCAAGAAGCAGCTCTTTTAATTTCTCCTCACTCTCAGATACCGGGCCAATCGTACAGATAATTTTTGTTTTTCTCATAAAATTCAATCCTTTCCTCATATATTAACACGCTGCACAGGCTTGCGCCTTTGTCTTTTCATGAAAATATGCTGGTACATGAACTAATGTCCATTTAAGCAATCCTTTGCGCAGAAATACCTGACGCTGTATACTTTTTGCTGATTCTTCTATCATGGATTTTGCCTTTATGAATGTAGAGCGTTTCCATCAGAGAGCAAAATTTATCCGCAGAAGTCACAATCCATGCCTCTCTACACATAGGCGGAACCACAGTGAGCGGCCACATATGTTTAATAATAATATCTTTCTGCCGCGCCGTTAAATGATATTCTTTCCGCGCATTGTACAAAGCCCTTGCCGGGTGAAAGAATCCATGCAGCCTATGGGAATTTACCTTATCACTCTTATGCCAATCATACAAAAAATAATCGTGGAGCAACGCGCCTCTAATCAAGTCTCTTGTATTACATTTGATCTTGAATTTATCTCTGATATATAAACTTGTCTTCGCAACATTGATACAGTGCTCCTGCACTGACATATTGCCATGTTGAATATATTCCTTTGTGCTTTGAAAGTTCTCTGACTCAAAAATATCATTTGCATATTTTTTTAATTCATACTCATACATATGTTTTCTCCCGTTTTACACCACATTATCTATTAATAGACTTATTCTTGTTTGACGCAAATAACAATCGAGTCTATATATTTGCTCCAAACAGCTGCCTGTTTTCCATTTTATCATATATCTTCACAATAAAAAAGGTTCTTAAGAAATTTTTAAATAAAAAAACACGCCGTTTAGCGCGTTCCTTAAACCTTATACGATAAATAACATAATGCCCAGAACCGGAATCGAACCAGTGACACGAGGATTTTCAGTCCTCTGCT
>CAMWXA010000323.1 GCA_947178035.1 uncultured Lachnospiraceae bacterium
TTATCAATTTGTGTGCAAAATCTGTTATAATTCACACCTCAATAACTTATGAGCTGATAAAAGCTGGCATGGTGTGAATTGTAACCCAGGTGTTATGAAAAGACAAGCATAAAAATGCGAATTACTTGACACGGAGTATAAAAAGCGAGTATTATAACTATATAGATACGAAATAGTATCGCTGATACAGGTAGCTATAGCAGACAGAGGTACTGAGATGGAAATCAAAACGGATGAAAAAATTATCAATTTCATAAAGAAAAGAATTAGAGATTCCCATAGTGTAGTCGCAGTACTGGGTATTGAGATGCTTGTAGAAGGGGGAGGGTGCGATCTTGACTCCAATGATGAGAATTACCGCGTCGAGGAGGAGTACGGATTTTGCCCTGAAGATATGCTTTCAACCAGCTTTTTCAACGCTAAGGTAGAGAAATTTTATCGGTTTTACAAAAAGGAAATTCTTGGAATGCAGCAGCATTCTACGCCTGCCTACGACGCATTGATGAAGCTTCAGGCGGATGGAAAGCTTTCTGCTGTAATCAGTCAGAATTACCATGGAATTCCACAAAATGTAGTTCTGAATAAAGTTATTGACCTAAATGGAAATATCAATATTAATCAATGCCCGCATTGTAATAAGGGTTTTGACATCCATTATATTATGAATTCGAAGGGGATTCCGCAATGTGATCACTGTAAAGTGGCAATAAGACCTGGAATACGTCTGATCGGAGAGCGAGTGGACAGCGAGCTGATGACACAGGCAGCGGTGGCCTGTGACAAGGCAGATGTCCTGCTCCTGCTCGGCAAGAATATCTATCACGACAGGCTTGAGTACAGTGCGGCGCCCGAACACAAACAGCTCAAGTTACTTTTTACCAAAAATGAATTTGAGTGTAACGACAAAGTTGATTTTATTATCAGAGACGATATCTGTAAACTTTTGCCTCTTATTATCGACTAATTTACAAGTAACCAAAACAGTGAGGTTTTATGAGAAAGATAAAAATAAATATTGGACAACCATATCCTTTAGGCGCCTCTGTCAGGGAGGCTGGTATTAATTTTTCTATGGTAAATGGTTCAGACAAAGAATGCGGGATCATTTTCTATCGGAAAGGCGTGGAACAGAAGGAACGGATTTTTTTTGACCAAAAACACAGAATTGGAAATATTTGCTGTGTTCTGGTTGAGGGAATTACTGCACAGGATTGTGAGTATAATTTTTTTATTGGAGATGAAGTTTTTGTAGATCCCTATGCCAAAAAGATTGTCGGAAATGAGAAATGGCGTTCGGGTGAATTTGAGCGTCCTCTGCTGCGAGGCGGCTTTGATTTTGGTGCATTTGACTGGGAGGAGACAGCACCATTACATATTCCCTATCATGAGAGCATTATGTATTGTCTCAATGTCAGAAGCTTTACGCGGCATTCCTCGTCAAAGGTGAAGCAAAAAGGAACTTTTGAGGGACTCGTGGAGAAAATCCCCTATTTGAGGGATCTCGGTATCAATTCAGTCGAACTGATGCCGGCTTATGAGTTTGAGGAATGTGAATGGGACAACACAGATTACAATACCAAGAGACAGATTGCGTATCAGGTGAATCACATTGACGAGGCGCTGCCTTCTGACGAGGAGCCTCCGAAGGCCAAGAGACTGAACTGCTGGGGGTATAAGAATGCATTTTACTTTGCACCGAAGGCATCCTATGCTGCAAGCGGCAGTCCCTGCGAGGCGTTTCGCCGCATGGTGCGTGAGCTCCACAAAAATGGAATAGAAGTAATCATGCAGTTCTATTTTCCTGATTTCATTCAGCAGGGCTATATTCTGGAGATTATCAAACACTGGATCCTGGAATATCAGATCGACGGTGTACACCTCAAGGGCAGCAGACTGCCTGTCACACTCGTTGCCACAGAACCGCTTCTGGCCAACACGAAGATTATGTGTGAGGACTTTTATCTGCATGAAATCTATCCGAATGAAGTGAAACCCAGAAATAAGGTGCTGGGTTATTACAGAGATGACTATATGTACGATATGCGCAAATACCTCAAAGGAGATCAGGATATGCTGAAAAGCTTCCAGTATCACATGAGAAATAACAATGCGAAGTGCGGTGTCATCAACTATATTACGAATTATTATGGATTTACATTAAACGACCTTGTGTCTTATGAAAAAAAGCATAACGAGCCAAATGGTGAGCATAATACAGACGGGACAAATTACAATTTCAGCTGGAATTGTGGCGCGGAGGGACCGTCGCGCAAGAAGGCAATCAGGCAGCTTCGTCATAAGCAGATGAAGAATGCGTTAAGCTTTCTGTTTACTGCGCAGGGAACGCCGCTCTTGTTTGCGGGGGATGAGTTTGGAAACAGTCAGGATGGCAATAACAATTGCTATTGTCAGGACAATGAGACCGGATGGGTTGACTGGCGGGGGCTTTCCCGAAATCAAGATCTCTTTACCTATGCAAAGGATTTGATTTCTTTCCGAAAAAACCATAATATTCTCCACTTAAATGAACGCTTAACGACACTGGATCAATATCACCTCGGTTATCCAGACCTGTCCTATCATGGTGAGGAAGCCTGGAAGGCGCAGTTAGAAAACTATAATAGACATATCGGTATCATGTATTGTGGAAAAAATAACCATAACAGCGATGGCGATTATATCTATATCGCTTATAATATGCATTGGAATCCGCATCGTTTCGCACTTCCATCTATCGCAAATCATAAGTGGACTTCCTTGCTCAGCACAGAGGAAAGCAGTATCATCTTTGACGAAGCGAAAAATATGGAGTATGTTGAAATTGCGCCGAGAAGTGTTTCCATTTTGACGGGAAAAAAATTGTCGGAAGAGGAGATAAAGCAAAAGGCTGCCATGCAAATCAAAAATGTGACATCTGTGTCAGGAAAAGCGTCCAAACAGGCTAAAAACAAAAAATAACTTGAAAGAGGTAAGCAGCAGTGCATATTTGGAAACATTTTAGGAAAATAACACATCATAAGCTTATGGTGATGAAGGGGTGTTTTTCTGTCGGACTGTATTGGCAAGGATTAGTGCATGACCTTTCCAAGTATATGCCAAGCGAGTTTATTGTTGGTGCGAAATACTACCAGGGAACACAGAGTCCCAACAATGCAGAGCGTAAACAAAAGGGTTACTCATCGGCATGGCTTCACCATAAAGGAAGAAACAAGCATCACTATGAATACTGGATGGATTACAGTGCCCACGCAGGGGATGGCATCATTCCGGCAAGAATGCCAGACAGATATGTGATCGAAATGTTTATCGACAGGATAGCGGCCTCCAAAAATTACAATAAGGAAGACTACAGGGATGATATGCCGCTAATATATTATATGAGCGGCAATTCCGAAAATTTTATTCATTCAGATACGAAAAGAAAGCTTGAAAAACTGCTGCATATGCTGGCAGACAAAGGTGAAGCTTACACAATGCACTATATTCGCAGGAAAATCATTCCGAAAATAAAAAAACAAAGATTTCGGACGATAAAAAAGAGATACAAGTAACCGAAATGAACACTCCTCATATATTAAGTATTAGAAAAAGTGCTTGATGCATGAGGAGTTGTTTTTATGAATTGTTGGTTTTGGATTATTTTACTGTGGTGTTTCTGGGGAAATGGCGGCAATCGGAATAATTGCATGTGTTCATGTAACCGTGACCGCGATAATGATTCAGATTGCTGCGAATCTGTATTCCCAACACCAGTCGTTCCTCCCTGTGCGCCTCCAAACAACGGCTGCGGTTGTGGCAATGATATGATGCAGCCGCGCGGTTTTGCCGGATTTGGAGACAACAACACCTGCGGATGCGAGGAGAAAGAAGACCAGAAATAGTCTCAAATCAGCTGGGCGCGCAGTGTTGCTGCGCGCTTATAGCTATGTGAATGGAGCACGCGACATGGAAATCAGAAATGAGGATATCAGACAAAGAGTAAACATCAGAGAAATATACCGATATCTTGGATATGGAACAAATAGTCCGGATACTGGTGTGGACACAATGATCAAGGAAGTTCTCACGAGTCTGGTCAATGTCATACAGCCGCGAAATATCTATAAAATATACACCTGCAGTGCTTCTGATACGGTTGTGGTTCTAGAAGGTGACAAGAGAACGCTTGCTTTTGAAAGCCGGAATCTGGCGGCAAATCTTGCGCAGTGCAGGCATGTAATACTGATTGCAGCAACGCTGGGACTCGGGGCGGACAAGCTTTTGCAGAAATATGAGATATTGAATATGACGAAGGCGACGATCACGCAGGCATGTGGTGCAGCATGTATCGAGGCATACTGCAATATTCTTCAGGAACAGATCTGCGAGGAAGTGTCGGCGCATGGGCAGAAACGATATCTAAGACCGCGCTTTAGTCCAGGATATGGAGACTTTCCCCTTCATTATCAGAGAGTGATCTTTGATGAACTGGAATGTACGAAGCGCATAGGTCTCACGCTCACAGACAGTCTATTGATGTATCCCACAAAGAGCGTGAGCGCATTGATCGGACTGACAGCCAATCCTCAGAGCTGTCATATCGGAAAGTGTAAGAATTGTGATAATACAGAATGTGAATTTCGTGAAACGTGAAAACGATAGAAGTACACAGATAAATGTTATGGGGGATTAGGATGAGTTTTAGAGAATTACTGGGAAAACAGATACTATTTTTTGACGGCGGCATGGGAACGTTGCTGCAGGAGCGCGGACTTCAGACCGGAGAAGTCCCTGAGACCTGGAATATCCTGCACCCGGAAACGATTCGTCAGATTCACAAGGAATATCTGATGGCAGGATGTAACATGGTTTCTGCAAACACATTCGGCGTGAATGCTTTTAAGTGCAGGCATCTTGACTACACAGTGGACGAGTTGGTGACAGCCGGCATCCGGCTCACGAAGGAAGCGATAGCAAAAGTGCGCAGCCAGGCGGTGTGTGGAGAAAAGAGTCAGCCGATGTACTCTGTGTTGGATATCGGATCGATTGGCAAACTGCTGAAACCGCTTGGCGAAATTTCCTTTGACGAGGCATATGATACCTTTCGGG
>CAMWXA010000324.1 GCA_947178035.1 uncultured Lachnospiraceae bacterium
GTCTCGGAAAAAAAAACAAATATATGTGTTGTCATTCTTATTATCTCGCAATTTCCCATAAAACTAGGACTTCTTTATAACTTTCTGAGTTTATGCTGAAAATTCTACCGTCACAGACACGCACTCCATGTTATTCCTCGAACTGTCTACATTTATATACATTTTAAAATGACTCCTGCTATAGAAATGCAGGAGTCGTCCAAAATAATTATTAATTCTCTTTTTTCTCTTCATCGAGACCGTACTCTTTCAGGTAACTTTCGCCCCACAATTTCCCACGGCCCCTCTGCCAGTCGATTCCGCTTCTTAGGCCAATCCCAAGTGCAGCTCCAACCAGAAGAATACCAACAATCAATTGAATCATCATAACACTATCTTAACCCTTTACAGCACCACCGGTTACACCTTCTACGTAATACTTCTGCAGGCACATGAACAGGATTGTAACTGGTATCGCAACCAGCACGCCGCCAGCACAGAACCTAGTAAAATATCCCTGATAGTCGCCTGTAAACAGCCATTGTTGCAGACCTACTGCAACATTGTAGCTCGCACTATTGCCGAATGCCACATAGGAAGCAAATACATAATCACACCATGGCCCCATAAACGCAACCAGCGCCTGGTAGATGATAATGGGCTTTGCCAGTGGAATAATCATTCCAAAAAAGATCTGTGCTCTTGTCGCGCCATCAATTCTCGCCGCTTCGTCCAGTGCTTTTGGCAGTGTGTCGAAAAAGCCTTTGCAGATATAGTATCCCATACCGGAACTTGCGACATTGATCAAGATCAATCCGGGAACCGCGCCCTCCTGTGTCAGACCAAACTGCTTTAACAGGAAATAGAGGCAAATCATGCTGAGGAATCCGGGGAACATACCGAGGATCAGCCAGAATCTCATCAAAAACTCACGTCCCTTAAAGCGCATTCTCGACAACACATAGCTGGTGCAAAGCACAAAGATCGTCTGACCGATTGTAGTAAAGAAAGCGATAATCAATGTGTTTTTATACCAGTTTACATAGTTGCTGCTCGGGTCAAACAAGAACCTGTAGGAATCCAGTGAGAACTTCTTCGGGATAACATAGTCCACCATACCACCGCCCATTTCATTGTAAGAACGAAAACTCTGCAAGATCAGGCATACAAACGGAAACAGCCAGATGATACTGATCAATACCAATATAATATAAATAATTGTATTTGTAATTCTTCTCTTACTTTCCATTATTGGAATCCCTCCTCATCCTTTACTGAAGGTAAGATATTGTAAACCATCAGCGAAATCACTGCCGTTACCACAAATACCATAATACCAATTACAGCTGCCATTCGATAGTTCGTATCATTGACAGTCAGCTTATACAACCAGGTGATCAACAAGTCGGTTCGTCCCGCACCGCCGGTCAGCTCTGTGCTCAACGGAGAACCAGTGTTAAGCAGGTAGATCACGTTGAAGTTGTTCAAGTTGCCTGTAAACGATGTCAACAGATAAGGACCTGTGACAAAGAGCATATACGGTAATGTAATCTTGACAAACATCTGCCATGGATTTGCACCGTCAATACGTGCACTTTCATACAAATCTTCCGGAATATTCATCAGAAGTCCAGTAGCCATCAACATGACATACGGAATACCAACCCACACATTAATCACGATAATCATTACCTTTGCCAGCGTCGGATCAGTCCAGAACGGAATCGCGCTGTCGATCACGCCCCATTTCATCAGATACCCGTTAATCAGACCATCCCTTGCAAACATTTTACCGATATAGAGGAGTGAGACAAACTGCGGCACCGCGATTGTCATTACAAGGATCGTCCTCCACAATTTTTTAAATTTAATACCCTTTTTATTGATAAGCATTGCAACGGCCATACCGCCGAAATAATTGAGGAAAGTTGCAAAAAATGCCCATACCAAAGTCCACCCTAGGACAGTAAAGAACGTTGAACCAAATCCCGCACCTCCTACAGAGAGCAGGTTCTTAAAGTTTTCAAATCCTACCCATGTAAACAAGTTGGTAGGCGACTGGTGTGTCGCGTCGTAATTGGTAAATGCCACCAGAATCATAAAGACGATTGGCACCACGACAAACAAGAACACGCCCAACACAGGAATTGCAAGAAGCGTCTTATCGAAATTATGGTCTAACAGACTGTGCAGGTCCTCCCTGTTCGTCGGAAGCCGTCTCCCCGACTCCAGCCTCAACTGTGACTCATAATTATTTTTAACATTGATATACCAAATAATAATAAACAGTGCGGTAATAAACATCGTCAATACACTGAATAACAGAATCAAGAAACTGTTATCACCAAACACAGTCGTTTTTCCGATTTCTATTCCGTTAAAATATGCGGGCTCCTCGCGTGTCGCAACGGTTCCAAGGGTTCCGAAATCCTTGAGATAGCCTGCACCAAAGGACACAAGATAATAAATATAGAGAACCTCAACGGCCAAAAAAGCAATTCCGCGGGCAAACTGCTTCCTCATAATCGAACCAAATCCCATAATTACGAAAGAAAGCTTTGTTTTCCAATCACCCTTTGAAAATGCCGTTCCGATTACACCAAAAACATTCCCTACTCCTTTAAAAAATCCGGCAATTCGATTTTCCTTCATAGTTTCCTCCAGGTTATCACACGATTATACGAAGCAGGAGAACAAATTCTCCTGCCCGTATTATTTTCTGTTACTGTTTTACTCGCTTTTGTAGTATACTAAAATTTGTGCCTTATTATTACAATCTGTCCACTATTTAACAAGTGCATCCATCTTATCTGAGAATTCCTGAAGCGCTGCCATAAGCTCTTCATCAGTTTTCCCCTTAAATTCGCCGCCGCAAATTGACTCACCAAGCGCATCTGCCTGTGTCCAGTATTCACCAGGATACTGTCCCTGAGGAATTGTGTACTGCAGCTGCTCACCAAGAGCTGAAAGCGCCTCGTCAGCCTGTACTGCTGGATCCTGCTGTGCTGTCAGATTGGAAGGACCCCAGCCGACTTCCTTGAAACGAGCAAGCTGTGCGTCTGTGTCAGACAAGTATTTTGCAAGCTCCAGACAAACAACTAATTTGCCTGCTTCTGCCTGCGGCTTAACGCCCATCAGCTTAAATCCACCGAATCCACCTAACTGGAATGTCTCGCCGTCCACTGTGAATTTCGGAAGCGGAGCACATGCATAATTGTCACCTAAAATCTCCTTTGCAGAAGAAGAATCCCATGTACCATCTACGATAGCCGCCCAGTTTACAGCATCTCCAACAGAAGAACCGTCCATGTAAATCTTTGACTCTGACATTGCCCTGATCGCCTTGAACGCCTTGAGTCCGTTCTCAGATGCATATGTATTCTTTATTCCTATAAAGTTACCATCCTCATCTGTGTCAAATGACAATTCGCAGCCTGCTCCAAAGAAGAATGCTGTCTGATACCAGCTACCTGTATCAAAGTAGAAATTCTTGCCAGCTGCCTCGCAGTCAGCAATGATCTGCTCCAATGAAGAAGGATCTGTCACTACACTCTTGTCATAGTACAGAAAATAGCCATTATCAGATGTCAGAGGGAACGCATAAACCTCATTACCTACTTTCGCTGCCGCCGCCGCACCTGCATCATTGGAATCCTGCACAAATGTAGCATAGTCACCATTGATCGTGGTAAGTGCGCCTGCCGCAACGAGACGTGCCATCTGATCCTGCGCAAATGCATAAAGATCCGGCGCTGCCTCCACATCTGTAATAACCTTACCAGCTGCATCACCTTCACCCTGCGGCTCGATCGCTACTGTATAACCATTCATTTCAGGATGTGCTTCAAAGAAAGAGTTACACAAAGTCTCTGTTACACCAGTCACCGCATCAGGAACCCAGATTTTAATCTCGCCGCTTCCAAAGTCCATGGTCTGCTCACCTGCTGCACTGTTATCTGCAGACGCGTTGCTATCCGCAGATGTGTTGCTATCCGCAGATGTATTGCTATCTGCCGTTGTGTTACTTGTGTCTGGTGTATCACTGTTTCCACCACACGCTGTCAACACAGATGCGATCATCGCCGTTGACATTACTAATGCTAATACACGCTTTTTCATATTCTCTACCTCTCCTTACTAAATATGTATTTTGTATATTTTATTAATACCCTTAATATAGGATAAGAATAAACCTTTTTGTAAAGATATATCGCTTTAACAAAGTTGTTGAATCAAATTCACTTTTCTATTATATTTTCCATCATATTGCACATAAATAAAATACCTAATCTAATCCTTTTTCGTGCAATTTCAAACATTGGAAACGATACCAACGCCTGCCATAAATAAAACCGCCTACTTTTTGATATTGGTCAATACTTCCGCGGTTCCCTTCACAAACAGTTTTAAACTTAAAATTTCAGTTTATGAATGATTAAATATGCTACAACTTACTTATGAATTAATATTATCAATTGTGCACTTTATTTTCAATGGGAATAATTGACGATAAATCATATTTTGATTTGTGAATAGCGCACATAAAAAATTTCGTTTTTTTTCGTAATATAAAATTTCAATAAAAAAATTTAATAAAAAAAACAATTATTTATTAAACTTTACTTAATCCTACAAGCTCTCCAAATGCACTGGTCAATACTTCTACCAAAAAACACATACTTTGATACACTCTAACGCGTAAAGCCATACCAAATCGCTTCACGATGGCAAAGCTTGTACCATGGATGGATTTGATATATCTCAGCCGCCACGTTCTCTTGGGCAGCTTGGAGAGTCACAATTTCCAGCACATTGTAAAGACCTGGCACATCCTATACAATAACAAAATCTTCCACCTGCAGCTCTTATGCCTTGAAATGCCAAAACAGCACATCAGTAACATATTTTCTCATCATCGACATGTACATAAAAATAGAAGAACTGAACATGTTCAATTCTTCTAATGTAAAATGAGCATCAATGCTCAATAGCACGTATATAAACGCACCCTTCACGTGCGTTAGAGGATTCGAACCCCCGACCTTTTGGTCCGTAGCCAAACGCTCTATCCAGCTGAGCTAA
>CAMWXA010000325.1 GCA_947178035.1 uncultured Lachnospiraceae bacterium
GTCTGGTAAAGCTCTTTTGCATCGCCCATCAGCTTATTGTGTTCCTCGAAGATTTCTGCAAGGGACTTTGTGGAATTGTCAAGCGCATCTTCCAGTGATTTTGCAAACTCGTCCAGTGCATCGATCTGTAAGTTATAGGTATGTTCGTCCTTCGTCTCCTGTAGGGAATCTTCCTTTTCTGCAAGGTCTGCTTTTAACTGTGCAAGTCTCGCCTTTGTTGCTGCATCCATTGCACCTGAAAGATTTTCAATTGCGGCGATCTGCGCTTTGATACTGTCGATTTCTTTCTGGCTGTTCTTTAAGGTCTTATTGTAGTCGTAGTATTCTTTCTTTTTCTGCAGTGCCTTCTTACGCGCATCAATGATTTTATTCAGGTTGTCAAGCTCTTCCTGTGCACTGCGTTTCATGAGTTCAATGATGCTGTTTTCAAGAGATGCGGATTCTCCTAGTGTATTGTAATAATTCTGGATGGCATTGTTCAGATCTTCCATGTAAGCCTTGTCAGAAGCATAGGTGTCCTTGTTATTCTGTATCTCATTGTATAAATCCAAATATGCATTCGCTTTTTTGTGCGCATCTTCAAGCTGTGATACAAGAAGTGCGATTTTTGCCTGTCCGTATTCTGAGAGTTCCCCGTTGTCATACAGCCATTCGTCCTGGATCAAATCTGTAATGGAAGAGAGGATTCCCTTTGCAGTGTCAAGCTCACTGACTGCATTGGTGATATTCTCAAACTTTGCGTTTCGAAGTGCGTCATTTACGTTTTGTATTTCTGTTGCTGTTCCGATTAATTCCTGTTTTGCGGAGGCAAATTCTTTTTCCCATTCCTCTGCCCACTGGTCAGCAAATTCTCCCCAGTTATCAGCATCAACAGCGCGCTCATTCAACAGATCAAGCACAGACTGTAACTTATCAGCCATTGCTGTATCGCCGCTCTGGCGGTAACTTTCGAGTGCTTTATTGAATACGTCCATGGAAGCTTCAAAATCGTTTGTGTCAAGCGCGTCAAGCAGCTGTGAATACTCGTTCATTTCAGAGAGGGTTGTGTTGTACTTTTCCTGTAAGGTGTCAAGATAAGAACCATATGTCTCAACCTTTGTCCTAATGGCATTTTCGTCCAAGTCTGTGAGCAGTTTTGTGAGCTTGTCACCACTGAATGTGTCATACAGTGATACAAGTTCCTTGTAATAACCGATAAAGCTGTCAAGGTATTCAAGCTGTGCTTTCAGGGTGGTCAGGTTGTATTCTGCGATCTGCTTTGCAAGTTTGTATAGGTTGGCATGATATTCATTGATATCAGCCTCGGCATCTGACACATTCTCCTCATAGGTCTTTTTGAGCTGTTCAAGGTCGTCCTCCATCTGGCTTAACAGGTCATTGATCTGTGTCTGCTTTTCATTGTTCCATGCTTCAAGCTGTGCCTTATAGGTGTCATATTTTTTTGCTTCATTTGCAGACAGTTTTTTCCCGTTGTCAAGTTTCTGCTGTAATTTATACCATGACTCCCATGTTTTCATGTACTCAGAAATGTTTGTCCCCATCGCACCTTTCTGGATTGCTTCAAGCTCGGCATTGTACTTGTCAAGCTGTGCCTGTTCTGACTTGGAAAGTCCCTTTGTATCTTTTTTCTGTTCAAGTTTCTGTGCTTTTGCAAGTAAATTCTGATACTGCTGTGTGCTTTTGGCTTCGTCATTGATGCTGTCGATCTGGCTGTTGTAGCTCTCATAGATGCCTTCTGCGGATTCCTCGTAGGTCTTTTCAATCTGTTCAAGCTTGTCACCGGGATCAAGTGCCTGTGCGAGATCATCATTTAATTTTTCAAGTGCCTCCGCTTTCTCCTTTGAGTAGTTTTCAAGCTGGTCTGTGTAGGTATTGTATTTTTTCCACTCATTTACAGAGAGGTTCTTCCCTTTGTCAAGTTTATCCTGTAGTTTTTTCCATGCAAGGTATATTTTATTATACTCTGCAATATTTGCGGCAGTGGCATTCTCGTCAAGGGACTCTTTCTGTGCATAATAAGCTTCAAGCTGTGACTGCAGCCTATCGTATTTCTTTTTCTGGCTCTTTGAGAGATTGTCATATCCTTTATCGTCAAGTACTGCAAGCTGTCTCTTTACTTTTTCAATGCTGTCAAGGAGGTTCTGGTAGGTTGCAGAATTTTCAAGATTTTCCTGTACGTCTGAGATCTGCTCCTTTATCTTATCTGCTTCGGTCTGTTTCTGTGCAGTCCCGTTCGCTTCAGCTAATTTCTGCGAAAGCCTGTCAAGGGCATTCTGCCCGCTGTCTCTTAGAGCTTCAAGCTGCTTTTCATAAGAAGCAAATCTTTTCTGCTCCGACTTGCTGAGTGTTTTTCCGCTGTCAAGCTTATTCTGCAACTTCTGGTAAGCGGTATAAATCCTGCTGTAGTTTGTGATGGTATTGGAGGTTGCATTCTGGTCTAGCTCATTCTGGAGGTCATAATAATTCTGCAGCTTTTTGGTAAGCTTGTCGAACTGCTTTGACTTTGTAACGTCCCATCCCTTACTGAGATATTTGTCAATCTGCGCTTCGGTCTTGGCGATATTTTTGAGGAGCTTTGTATATGTACCAGACTGGTCAACACTCAGGTTGTCGATATCCTTTTGTATGGAAGCGACAAATTCCTCCTGGTCACGTTTCACTGCTTCGGCTACTTTTTTGGAGTCTCCAAATGAATTTTCTATAATACCAGAACCTATCAGTTCTGTCTTTATTGCTGGGTTAAGCTGTTCTGAAAATACTGCAAATTCTTCTACAAGCTCTGTGAGGGAACTGCGTTTTCCCATCTCGTCATTGAGGGAGATAATGGACTCAATCTTTGAAGTGATGGAGGAGAGGTAGGAATCCATATCTGAATAGTAGCTTAATATGTTGTCAAGCTTCTGGCGGATTAAGTCGCGCTGCTGTTCATAAAGGTTACTGATGGCATCCCTGCATTCCTGTACGGAATCATTGTATTCATCCATCTTTTCTTTGCATCCCTGTAGTTTGTCATACCATTTTTCATAGTCTTTGATGGTGTCCTGAAGGTCAGTATCTTCAATATCCTCAATTTGAAGCGTGCCATTCTTGATTTTGTTTTTGTATTCGCCTGACAGTCCTTCTCCGATTTTATCCATCTTTTTAGCATACAGGTCTGAAACGCCCTTTACTTTTTTAACGGCTGTAATGAGCTGGGAAATCTGCTTCTGGTTTGCATTGATTTCCTTGTCAGTGCTTTTGACAGCACGGTTAATCATAGCGTTCTTTTTCTGCCATGAGAAAAACCTGTCAACCTTGTCAATAAGCCTTCCTGTCTGGTCAGATATCTTTTCAATAAATTTGCTGGACTTTTCAAGGTTCTTTTCAATGCGGTCGAGAATCTTTTCAGCCCAGTCCCTTTCTTCCGGTTTTTCTTCCTTCTTCTTTTTCTCTTCGGGGTAGCCGCCGCCGGACTGCATCTTGATATCGACTACACCTGCTGCGAGCTTTGAATTTTCATATCCCTTTACAATCGTATTTGCTGCCTGTGCCTGCATACTGTCTGCGCCATACAGAAGCTGTGCATTTGCCTGCGCTGCGTACAACATCTGTTCTGCTGCGCTTAAAGCATTTGCCGCAAGATTTTCATAAGATGCTGCAAGATACTGGACAGCCTGTTCCTCCGTCTGGATATTTTTGATTAAATCTGTAGCCTGCAACGCCATGTCAACCTGAATCTGCTGTATTTTGGCATCTGTAAGACGCTGGAATGCATCTTCGTCAAGGGAGAGGGCACCGCTTTCATTGGATAACAGTGCAAGGTATTCAAAACCCATGTCGCATAAAGACTGGTACTGGTCAACACTGATTTTGCCGTATTCATTGTAAGTGTCACGAATCCCAATCAGATCGTCATAAGCAGATTTGATGCCGCCTAATTCACTGCTCAACTGACTCTTGTGTTTCTCGATTTCTTCGGTTAATTTTTCGAGTGCTTCTAACTGTTCCTCGGTAAAATCACCATAGGGATTTTCAGAGAATGTCTTTTTGAGCGTCTGGTATTCGGACTGCATCTTTTCAAGACCGTTAATGTATTCAAAAGTCTGTTTTACAGCGTCTTTTCCTTCGAACATGGAAAGCTCAATATCTGCGTCAATCTTTTCACCGTTAAGGAGTTTATCCGCATAAGCTGTAAGTGCTTCGGGTGAGAGGATCGTGCCGTCTGGAAGAATCGGAGTAACAACCACCTGTTTTTCTTCATTACCAAAGGACTGAGCATAAACAGAAGATGAGGTTAATTCTGTCGTATAGCCTGCTGACTGGATTTCAGATGCGTCTACAGAAGGTCTTGTGAGTGTTACGTGGCTCATTCTTCCATACTGGGCTTCCATAGTGTCAGCAAGATTTTTGAGTTTTAATGCTTCGCTGTTGTAGTATTCATCCTGTAGTGCCATCATGGACTGGTAGTATTCTGCCATGTTGAGATAATTGCCATCACGTAATCGTGCTAACTCGTTGGATTCATATTCATAGGCATTAACGATATCGCTGTGGAGCGTCTTTTCTGCATCGGATATTTCCTCCGCATATTTTGTCATGTGTTCCTCGGAATCTTTGAGGTATGTGTTGAGGAGTATTTCTGACTGTGAGAAAAACTCGCGTTCATTGATAAGTCCTTTAACTAATAAATTCTGTAATTCTGCGAGTTTCTTTTTGTATTCCTCTAGCCATAAATCTTTTTCCTTTTTGCTGGAACCGGATTTTGACTTGTCAACACCTGCCGAACCATAGTTGACATTGCTGTTGAATCTATCCCTTGCATCATTGAGCTGTTTAATCAGGTTATTGTAATCTGCAACTTTTTTCTGGTTTTCAGAGTTGTTGTAGTATTCACCCATATTTTCGGTTGCTTTTGCCATCCCTGTAAGAGAGTCAACGACAATACCGAAATGGTCTGCCCATCCTTGATTCAGGTCTCCAAGCAGTGCAAATTCAATAGCTTTCTTTGCCTGTGCAAGATTTGTGTAATTATTGAGGTCAATGCTGTACATCTGTGCAACAGACTGAATCTGCCC
>CAMWXA010000326.1 GCA_947178035.1 uncultured Lachnospiraceae bacterium
TATGGCTGCTGCTGCTGATATGGCTGCTGTGGCTGGTAGGACTGATACGGCTGCTGAAACTGCCCCTGATCACCATTCTGATTGTCTTTGTCAAACAAATTGTTGTTGTCCATCAAGATCTCCCTCCGATATTTCATTGATAAATAATTGTGCACATCATGGTCATAATCATATCACATGGGAATGCCTTTGTGCAACTACTATTGCCAAAAATTATTTCAGGAGTCTTCGCAGGATATTATTCTGATAATATACCATCGGCGGTTCACCCGGGAAAAAGTGCAGCATCCGGTATCCGTATATTGCAAGCGTGGCGGCACACACAAGCCCAAGACATAATTTTGCGCTTTTTGGATGCACACCTCTTAGATACCTGTTTGCAAAAAACCAGCATAGAAACACAATCCACAGCGGGGCCGCGGGATTGAGCCGCATGCCTCTCGCAAATCTGCCCGTCAGGATATAGAACACAGCGCGCGTCATTCCGCACCCCGCGCAGGGAAAACCTGTCAGAATCAGCTGCGGACAAAACGCATGAAACACACTTCTCACAATCACATTGTATAGAATCAGCACAAGGATCGCAATCCAGAAGGTCTTGATATCTTTCCATATTCTTTCGAAAACTATCCGCATATATCGCATCGCAATTATCCCCTAACACTTTATCTTATGAGCTGCATACGCCCTCGAAAAGTTAAATTTTCTCGCTCCCATAAACTCGTTTGTCTGCTTCTTGTACCGCTTGGCTCTCACGTAATAACTGCTGCTGCTGTTCGTGTAGATTTCTTCGGGAAGCGCTGGAACTGCATCAAGAGAGAGCTTGTTTGTCAGATAATAACTGTCATATTCCTGTCCGTCAGCACGCGCTGTAAGATTGTAGGATGCAATCCAATAATCAGGATGTATTGCTGAAAAGACAAGCCATCCTACAGTGAGTACGATCAGACCGGAACGGAAAAGTGAAATCTGGGGACGATACACATAAGCCAAAACAATTGTCATGACTATCGCAATGATAATCAACCCCCACAATACCAGCAATCGCAAAAAGGTCAGCTGATAGCTTGAAATGTACAATAACATTCTGTATGCACTCGACACTGTCATAATGTATGTGCAGCCACATATAATCGTCAGAAGTATCCTTAAAAGCCGTGAACACTCAAAATAGGCCAAGGTACACAGCACCAGAACAATATTGAACAGACAGACAAAAACCAGTTCGAAAAATCCATGTCTGGCATAGGAGGAATAGGTGCAGCCTTCCGGCAGTTTCCCGAAAAACAGGCTGATAATCTGTATCGCAGAAAAGACCACATACATCACACCCATCACGCCATTGACCGTCACTGCAATATAGGAATCCCAGTTTGTCTTCTGCGTCAAAGCCATATTGTCAATTGTCTTTCTGTTCTGCGGGTCCGCATTATAGGCAAAGATTCCATAGCACACCGCAAAGACAGTGGTTACCAGCAATGCTATTTTAAAGAAATGCTCAAATGCTTCGAGATCAATGGAGAACGTCAGTATATCGAGTATCAGTTCATAAAACACTGCATCCGCGCTTGCAAGCAGCATTGCGATAATCATTGCCATCGGAATCACAATCAGAAGTCCAATTCCTACTGATTTCAAAAGACGTCTTCGCTTCTCGTTTTTCTCGCCGCCCTCATCCTTTAAGTGCCGTAAGCGCCAGTCTGCTGTCATATCCTGTGCTGGGGCAAACAAGCAGCAGATACCTCCAAACAGTAAAGTCATACCGCCCTTCATATACGCTGTGATACTCCATCCAGAGAGATCATGCCAGCATTGCAGGAGCAGTACGTCAAGCAGCACCAGCATCAGCAGCTTATTAAAAAATATCAACACATTGGAATCCGTTGTGCAGTTTAATCCTCCTGCGATAACAATTGAAACCATCAGAAACGTTTTATTAATATGTGCCTTCCCGCTCTTCCCGTCTGCGGAGCTGCTCTCTGACTTTTTGATAAAGTAACCAAAAAACAAGAGGGTTCCGCCTGCGAAAAAAGGGTATGTGATGCCTGACGCATTGCGGTAGAGGCAGAATGCATAAAACAGTGCATACAGAAAACTGCCTGCTCCGAATGTCCGAAGTCGTTTTTCCTTTTTCTTCATTTCATTCCTTTTTGCTTCCTGTGCCGCCAGAACATTGGCTTGTGATATACTGGCAGCATTCTGCAGTAATGTATTATTATCCACTTTCTATCCTTCCCTTCTTCTTTTTATTTGCCTTTTACTGGTTCCATTCATACTCAGATGTCAAACCTTCTGGAATCTCCGTTGTCTGGCTCTCTCTCAAAATCATCCCCTCTGAACAGTTTGTATCAAGCAAATCGATAATCCACTCATCCGGGGAATAACCATTCATTTCACACACATATGCCCTGCCCGCCTCTGCATTTTCAGAAACCGGGATATCATAATAGCCGATGCACTCCCCTAAGTAATCCGCCTTATATGGACAGTACGGGATAAAAATCTTGTCTTCATATGCTAAATAAGCATATTCTCCCTCATGAAGCTTCTGCATATACACTCTCGGATTTTCCGGAAGCCGTATCTTTGGGCGCGTGAAACAATACATTCCTGCTGCCAGACAGGCCACAGCTGTTAAAAGCAATAGAATTTTCATTTTGTTTTTCATCCTGTTTTTCATTCCGGTTCCTCCTCATCGTCGGTCTCCACATATTCCAGAATGTCTCCCGGCTGACACTGCAGCGCCTTGCAGATCGCATCAAGTGTCGACAGTCTTACTGCCTTTGCCTTGTTATTTTTCAGGATTGACAGGTTTGCAAGCGTGATGTCCACTTCCTTTGCAAGCTCAGTGAGTCCGACTTTTCTCTTTGCCATCATCACGTCAAGATTGATAATTATTGCCATTGTTATCCTGCCTTTCTTTCATATCTTAAAATCAGGCAGGGAATGCTCTTCTCCCCTGCCCGCGGCCGGCCACCCTTCAGCTCCAGCTGACGCATTTCCATTGGATGCCCGTGTGCATATACCGCAAAATACCGTTTTGTTGTACGCTAAATTGTCAGGTCATTTTCCAGCTTATATTCCACCGCCTTGTCAAACACGAAAGCGAGCACTTTGCTGAACAGGCCTGCTATGATAAACACCAGCACGAGCACCAGCATGGCGATCGTCATGTAGAGCACTGTCCTCAGCAGACAGATCACTGCGATGATAAAGCTGTAAGTCCCCATCCGCTGCAGGCTGACCACGTTCTCCTTCACAAAACAGTCATCCTTGAGAACGGTTCTGAACATCTTGCGCAGTTCGCCGAGTATCAGCACGGCCAGTATTCCCAGCACAAAGTAGATCATGATAATCTCTGCGTAGCGCCCTTCAAATTCGTGAAAGTCAAAAAACTCCACTACTTTCTGTACCAGCCCCGGAAAGGGGAGAAGCACTGTCACAATGATTCCCGCAAAATACATCAAATCGAGCAGGTATTTTGTAAAAATTATAACCGTTTCTTTTTTCATTGTCTCTCCATCCTTCTCATTCCTTAGAAATGTTTTCCAGAAAATTCTGTATCTCTATACTAGCACTATATTAATTGAAATGCAACAACTTTTTATCGATTTTCGATAAATTTTTATTGATATGGAGTTGTGTAAAAAAGTGCCTTCGACACATCAACTCCCCAGCCCCTCAATCTTGAGGGGTGAGATCATGTGCATATGTTATTCCGGAGGCATACTATGAAGGAAACTGATTTTGCACAATATCCGACGCAGTTCCTATCAGTATATCTTCCAGGCCAGGTCGGCAGTAAACGTAATACCCAGCTGGCATACAAGGATTCATTCTCTTTATTTTTAAAGTACTGCAGAGACCAGGAGAATTTTTCTCCGGAAAAACTGACAGTTAAAAGGTGGACAAAGAACTTATCCTCCGCTTTCTACAGTGGCTTGAAGATGAACGTAACTGTAAAGCTGCCACAAGAAACCAGCGGCTTGCTGCCATCCACTCATTTTTTAGCTTTTTGATGGTAGAAGAACCACAGTATATGCAGCAAAGCCAGAAAATCCTGGCCATTCCTATGAAAAAAACAGACAAGCCGCCACTCATGTATCTTCCACTGGACAGTATCAAAGGGCTTCTGGAACAACCCGACAGAACGACTACGCAGGGGAAGCGTGATGCTGTTTTGCTGTCTCTTTTATATGATACCGGGGCAAGGGTTCAGGAACTCGTAGACTTAAAAGTTTGTGATATTTCCTTAAATGATACTGTTACCATCATACTAACGGGCAAAGGCGGCAAAAGCCGTATTGTTCCCGGAATGAAGCCAACAGGGGAATTGCTCAAACAGTACATGGAAGGGGCGGGATTATCTTCGCCGGCATATAGCCGCACCCCTTTGTTTACGAATCGTGGGAACAAGCCGCTGACAAGAGCCGGCGTAACATATATTTTGAAAAAATATGCTGAACAGGCTCAGGCTGCTGGAGTAAAAGATATATCTGGTGAGATTACTCCTCATTGGCTGCGGCACAGCAAAGCAATGCATCTGCTTCAATCTGGTGTCAATCTTGTTTATATCAGGGATTTACTGGGACACTCAGATATTTCAACAACTGAAATATACGCCCGTGCAGATGAAAAAATGAAACGTAAAGCATTGATGGAAGCTTATAATAGTCCCTCATCTGACAAACTGCCGGCATGGAAAAAGGATAAAGACCTTATTGATTGGCTGAAATCTTTGTAAGGAGTTATCCCGAATTATGCAAAGTAAAAAAGAGTCCATACCCTAAGAATCCAACAAAGTATGGACTCAGCTTTGCATAATAACTTACTTTTCATAACTCACACCACCTTTGTTGTTAAAAAGCGCAATCGTTTTTGCCAAAACTATACATCCCCTTTCTTATTTCATATTCTATAAAATACTTATCTTTCTTTTATTGCTAAAATGATTTTAAACCTAAGCATATTATATTTTTACACCAATCTCCATATCTTTTACAATTTATTTGACATATTTTTCGCAATTTCATATAATACTATTA
>CAMWXA010000327.1 GCA_947178035.1 uncultured Lachnospiraceae bacterium
CACTTTAGCTATAAACTTTCAAAAGACTTATTGAAGCAGAACAAACAATCGATTGAATATAGGACTCAGTACTGGTATAATAAAGGAGACTACATGATAAAAATACGACAGACAATGAACAGATTTGTCAGACGGCTAAAAATCCGCAGAAAGTATAAAGATGCGCTCTTTCGAAGATGTTTTGACAACAAACAGGATTTGCTTGAACTCTACAATGCCCTGAACGGAACCGCATATAATAATACAGCAGACCTTAAGATTACGACACTCGATGACTGTATCTATCTGACATACAAAAATGATTTGTCCTTTATCCTATCAGCGACGCTCAATCTCTATGAACATCAGTTGACATTCAATCCAAACATGCCGGTAAGGGGACTGATCTATTTTGCCAGGCTCTATGAAGCATACATAAAAGAGCACCAGCTCAATATATATGGCAAAGCGTTAATTGAGCTGCCCGCGCCCAGATATATTATACTCACGACAGATGAAATCTGCCGTGAGTATCGCGCCAGCCGCAGCCGCGAAGCGGCATATTTCCTTATGCGGCTGTGTGCATAACTTTATACTGAGCGGTCAGTCTTTTCGACCGCCAGTATATCTTCTATAACGGCAAAGAGGATGAGCCCGATGTACAGGAAATGAGACTTTCAGACGCATTTGGGAAAAAGGAACATACTTCTGAAAGGACGCCTGCGCTTGAATGTGTGGCTGTAATGCTGAATATTAACTACGGACATAATATGGAGCTGCTTGGCAAGTGCAAACGGCTGCACGATTATGCCTACTTTGTCAACGAGGTAAACCAGAACCTGCAAAAAGGATATCCCTATGAAAAATCCATATATCTGGCAATGGAGCAGTGTGAAGAAAGTGATATCCTCCGGGATATTCTGGGAAAACAAAGAAGTGAGGTGTTTCATTTATTATTGAATGAATTTGATGTAAAAATTTATGAACGCGGTTTGAAAGCGGAAGGCAAAGCAGAGGGACAAGCGGAATACATTATTGAACTGCTTGAAGATGTCGGTGAGGTGCCCGAAGCTCTCAAAAATCTAATTATGAGACAGACGAACCTTGAAACGCTGAGCAAATGGCATAAGCTCGCTGCAAGAACGCAGTCAATCGAGGATTTTGAAAAAGCAGTCGGTCTGATTAAATCTGATTTCAAATAAAATTAATCTGATTTTAATGACTTGCAAGTATGCTTGTGGTAGACTTGTAAGTGGAGGAAAACAGCAATGAAATTAATTATCACAGACATGAAAAACTTCAATATTCCTGTTGACGGCGACTATACGATTATCAGACCGCAGGGAAATATCCATCATTGCGTTGGATGTTTTGGCTGCTGGGTAAAAACGCCGGGGAAATGTGTGATTCGCGACGGTTATGAAAGCACCGGAAACGATATGGGAAAATGCACAGAACTGATCTTCATCAGTCAATGCTGTTATGGCAGTGTGAGTCCGTTCGTAAAAACAGTACAGGACAGGGCAATCTCTTATATTCATCCGGATTTTGTGCTCCGCAAGGGCGAGATGCACCATAAGCGCAGATATCAAAACGTCATTACGATATCCGCATATTTTTACGGCGAGGACATTTCAGAGGCCGAGAAAACGACTGCACGAAATATCATAGCCGCAAATGCAGATAATTATGACGGACTGGTAAAGAATGTCTGTTTCTATAAAACAGCAAGAGAACTGGAGAATATGGTTTTATGAAAATTGCACTGATCAACGGAAGTCCCAAAGTTAACAACAGCGCCAGCGGAATCCTGCTGGCAGATCTCAAGAGAAATTTGGCAAAAGCCAAATCGAATCATCATTCAGTCAAAACACAAATCAAAGAAATCAGCCTGCACAATCCTATTGTTTCACAGGAGTCATTCGCGGCGTTGGAAAGCGCTGAAGCCTGGGTATTTGCCTGTCCTCTGTATGTAGATGGCCTCCCGGCTCATCTTTTGTCCTGCCTCATTCAATTGGCAGAAACTGACTGGCAAGATCACCAGATACAGATCTACGGCATTGTGAACTGTGGTTTTTATGAGGGCATTCAGGCTGAATTTGCACTGGATATCTTGCAAAACTGGTGTTTGAAGACTGGGTTGCTCTGGTCTGGTGGTATTGGCGTCGGCGGAGGCGGTGCTCTTGGGCAGCTGCCAACCCTGGAAAACGGACATGGACCAAAGGCTCCTGTCGAAAAGGCACTTCGCACAATGGCAGAAAAAATTATCCAGTGCGAAACACAGGAAAACAACTATGTGTCCATTGCCTTTCCAAGGTTTCTATATAAGCTGGCAGCCCAGGTGGGTTGGCGCCAGCTCATCAGAGCAAATGGCAGAAAAATCAGAGATTTGGGAAATCGTCCGGATCCAAAATTACATAAATAATTGATTTAGGGTATTTTCAAATTAGATAATTTGGTTTATTATAAGAGTATGGAGACGTACCGAAGAGGCCATAACGGGACTGACTCGAAATCAGTTTACCGGTATTATACCGGTACGAGGGTTCGAATCCCTCCGTCTCCGTTTTTTATATGCATCCACAAAATACCGAAAATGCTTTAGGTATTGTACTGTATCATCTTGCAACACAAAACAGACATTGCGTAGCAAAAAACTATCAGA
The DNA here is from genome assembly GCA_947178035.1 of uncultured Lachnospiraceae bacterium. GTDB lineage: Bacteria > Bacillota > Clostridia > Lachnospirales > Lachnospiraceae > COE1. The sequence continues at coordinate 2,645 of CAMWXA010000327.1, forward strand.
TACAGACAAATCTAGAACTTTACCCAGTCAGAAATCGGCGCATGGAGAAGCACTTTGGAAAACAATATGAATAAGATGTGATAGCAGCGATTATCCAAATTATCTGAAAAAGAAAGGAAATCATAAAATGAAAAAGCGACGCAAAAAAATACTTGCCTGTTTGTTAACATGCATTATGCTGTTCTCCCTGCTGGCCGTATCGCCTGCCATGGAAATCAGCGCAAAGACTGCAGCTGATAATAAAAAGGCCTGCTGGATTTCTTTCCTGGATATCGAGGTTCTTTTGCAGGATAAAACGGAAAAAGAATTTAGAGCAAAAGTCGCTGACATGTACGACAATGTCGCTAAATATGGCATGAATACTGTTATTGTCCACGTTCGTGCCCTGGGTGATGCCATGTATCCATCAGACTACTATCCATGGGCGGAATACTTCACCACTGACAGAAGTGACCCCGGTTATGATCCATTGCAGATCATGCTCGATCTTGCCCACCAGAAAAACTTGAAATTTGAAGCGTGGATTAACCCCTATCGGCTCTCTCGTGACAGTGAATCGACCACCAGTTTCAAGGCGACACCTTATTATGAACTGTTTCGTCCTTTTACAATCGAATACAAAGCTTCCGCCAAACAGACTTGTCTGGTTCTTGATCCCGCAAAGCAGGAAACAAAAGATCTGATCACAAATGGTGTGAAGGAAATTGTCAGCAAGTACGATGTAGACGGAATCCATTTTGATGATTACTTCTATGTATCTGGCATGGCAGACGGCCTGGATATCGCGTCAAAGAAAGAGAATGTCAATGCATTGGTCTCACAGGTTTATGAGACAATTAAATCCATAAACCCCAACTGCACCTTTGGCATCAGCCCAGCCGGAAATCCCGATAATGCGCGCAATCAGGGAGCTGACATCGACACATGGCTGTCCACTCCGGGATATATTGACTACATTATGCCTCAGATTTATTGGACTGACATTTATAAGACAAGCAAAGGTGTAGAGAAAATGTTTACAAACCGGTGCACTGCATGGCAGGAAATAAACAAACAGGACATTCCCATCTATGTCGGACTTGCTCTTTACCAGGTCGGTGCAAAATCGAAGAGTGACTTAGGCTGGGCGACAAGCGATACAAACCTCGCCTATCAGTACCTGACCGCAAAGCAGCTTGGTTATGACGGCTATTCATTGTTTCGCTATGAATGGCTTGAGAAGGATATCGCTGCCAAAGAACTGAACAATTTGAAAGACTATTAATTTTTACAGGGACTATCCTAAAGCAGATAGTCCCTATTTCAATGCTTTTGAGGTACATAAACACATATACGGATTCAATTTCACGCGCTCAATACCGCAAAAAGCAGTGCATCAGCACGCTCCTGTCAGCTTATAGGTGATGACGTCGTGTCTGCCTCTGCATGTTTTGCGCATGTTCCTCCCTGGCTTTCTGCTGTTCCTCCTCAGATGGCCACATCACCCCTCCTCCGCCTCCCGAAAAACGGTAATTGGAAATATTTCCGTCCTCGTCAAAGGCAATGTTGAATGAATCAATTGTACTTGGCATGGTATCCTGCTGCATCATAAGTGTGGATATCTTACTCATGAGCTCCTGCGCAAGCGAAGGTTCCTCCTTTAATTTCTCCTCCAATTCCGGCGGGACAATCACTGCGTACTTTCCTCTTGCGGCATTCAGCCTTGCCTGTACCCGGGAATCCAACATGGACGAATCCTGCGATGTCGGATTCCACTCCAGAACAGATTCCTCCACCTCATCCTCAAAAAACGCTTCAAATGGATAATCATTGCACTCCCACGCAGTTGCATTAATTTTTGAGGTGTCCATCACATGATATTTCACTCCTGGAAAACGTGTCGTCAGCATCTCCTCAAAATCCTGTCCTTTGATGCTCGCTGCAAACACACTTTGAAAGCTGGGATACGACTGTACATTTCCCAACAAATTACTCTGTCCATACAGACCGCCCAGATATAACGCATTATTACTCTGTCCGTACAGACTACTCAGGTAGTTCCTATTGCTATTTTGGCAGTAAAGACTACTCAGATAATAGTCACTCAGTATACTTGAAAGATTCATATTCATTTCTGATACTCCTTTTCATTTTTTTCCATTATAGCACAGTCTTTCCGCCAATTTTATGTAAATGGAACGAAACAGCTCAAATCTGGGAATGAATGACCCGCCACAATGCCTCTTGTTCCAAAAGGCTGCCAGTGTTACTGTTCACTCCGTTCCAGTAAGAGGCAAAAATCCATGCAAAAATTGCAATACGAACTTCGTTCGTACGCAAATGGATTTTTGCTTTCAGGCTGTACGTTTTTTCACGGAATGCGCAGTCCAGCGCATTCCTGACCTGTGAACAGTAAC
>CAMWXA010000328.1 GCA_947178035.1 uncultured Lachnospiraceae bacterium
GATTGATTTCAGTGCTTGGCTTATGCCTGACCTGCTTCGGTCTCGGATACGCCATTGGTGGGTGAACCCCACTTTTTCTGATACCGCTGATAGAGGGGCGATTGTGGATAAAAGTGTACTATCACGCAAAAGTCAGGGGGTTCCGTGATAGTCTGCAAAAAAAGAAAACATCAATACATATTGATTTTTTGCCAGATTTATGATGATATTATATATGTAAGTTTTATTCCTCACAACAAAAGAAAGCGGTGAAAACATGCTCTCTGTACTCGTAATAGAAGACGACAAAACGATTAACAGTCTGCTTTGCAGTATCATAACAAAAAGCGGCTACTCTGTGGATAGTGCCGAAAACGGACTTGACGGACTTGACAAGGCGTTGTCGGGTGACTACAATATTGTTCTTATGGATTTGATGCTGCCCTTGAAAACGGGAGAGGAAGTGCTGAAGGAGCTGCGCTCTGTCAAGAGCACACCCGTTATCATCATCTCGGCAAAATTGGAAGTGTACAACAGAATAGAGCTTTTCAGGATAGGTGCTGACGATTATATCACCAAGCCCTTTGATATTGACGAGGTCATGCTTCGCATACAGGCTGTGCTTCGCCGGACTGAGGCACAGACCTCTGCTCTGCTCATATTCAGGGATATAAAGCTTGACACCGGCTCAAAGCGTGTTTATGTCAAGGGAAACGAGATCACATGCACGGCGACGGAATATGCGATACTGGAGCTGATGCTGAAAAATCCCAAAACGATATTCTCAAAGCGCAGGCTTTATGAAAGCGTTTCCGGCGGTACGTATTTGAGCGATGACAACACGATGAATGTACACATTAGTAATTTGCGAAAGAAGATTGCAAAGTTCACCCCGGAGGAATATATCGAGACTGTTTACGGAATGGGGTATCGTCTGGTAAATTAAGATTTTCTTTAGATTTGGTGAAGAATCTTTAAGATATCGCATGTCAAAATAAGAGCAGGAAAGAAAAGGAGGTTTGCAAAGTGGAAAACATTATCCTGCAGACATACGGAATATCCGTGAAATATGGCAATTTTTCTGCTCTTGATGATGTGAGCATTTGTCTCAAAAATAAGCATATCTACGGCTTTATCGGTGCGAACGGCGCGGGCAAGACCACACTGATGAGAGTGCTGACGGGGCTGCTTTATCCGACAAGCGGTGCCTTCTCGCTGTTCGGGAAGAACGAGCCGTCCGACATTCTGAAGATGCGCCGGCATATCGGCAGCACTATTGAAGCTCCCGCCCTTTATCCAGAATACTCCGCATACCGTAATCTTGAATTACAGCGTATCCTGATCGGCAATCCCGACAAGGAAATATGCGATAAACTGCTTGAAATGGTGGGACTGACCGAGGTCAAAGATAAGAAGGTAAGAAAGTTCTCTATGGGCATGAAGCAGCGGCTCAGCATAGCAATGGCTCTTGTCGGCAAGCCGAGACTGCTCATACTTGATGAGCCGATAAACGGCCTTGATCCTAAAAACATATCCGAACTGCGCACCCTGCTCAAGAGGCTGAACGAGGAAAATGATGTGACGATGTTTATATCAAGTCATATCCTTAATGAGCTTTATCTGCTTGCCACTGATTATTATATTATCCACAAGGGGAAGATAATCGAGTCGCTCACCCATGATGAGCTGGACGAAAAATGCCGGCAGTACATAAAGATAAAGACATCCGGGCTGCCGAAATGTATAACCGTCATTGAGAATGCGTATCATGATGCGGAATACACTGTCATTGATGATGAGACCCTGCACCTGTTCTCTCATACTGACAGGGCGGAGAGCATAGCAAAGCTTCTCATGGAGAATCATATAGTCATGAAGGAATTTTCGGTTGCGGAGCAAAGCCTTGAAGAATACTTTCTTGGTATCACGGGAGGTGACGGCAATGCATAATCAGCTGATGATTGAAAAATATAAAGCGAAAAGATTTATTATCATGTATCTTGCGGCGGCTGTTCTTGCAGCGGCAGGATTTTTCCTCGGCTTTCTTAAACTCCCCGAAAATCTGGATACGGCAAGGGTGTTTTCTTTATCGATCTGCGATACATCGTTTATGTTTATCATTTCACTTGTTGCAGCCTGGTATACAGGAAATGATTTTCTAAACCGAACGATACAGAATGAAATAAAAGCAGGATACAGCCGTTTTTCTGTATTCATGGCAAGAACGATTACTACCGTTATCATGGCAGTGCTGCTTCATTTGACCTACGTTTTCGCAACAGTCCTCGGATTTTCTGTTAAATATAGGTTTGACAGCAGTATATTTTCTATTGCAGACTTTGTCTGGCTGCTGGTAGTCGTGCTGCAGATATGTGCCATTATCTGTATCGTTATGTTTATTGTTTTTGCCCTCAAAAAAGTTACATCGGGAATAGCAGTAGCGGTTGTTTTCAGTTTTGTGTCCTGCAATATTCTTAGAAACTTTATCGGTGAGAGCGTTTTCAGGCTGACCTGTTTTAGTCTTGCACAGACGAGCGATAGCAGAACGCTTGTATTGTCGGCGGTATTTGCAGCAGCGGTGATCGTTATTTCGCTGACAGCGACACACTTTGTTTTCAGAAAAGCCGAGATAAAATAAGGAGATGATGCAGCGGTGGAGATAGTTGTTATAATAGTTCTTTCTGCCGCGGTATGCGTTCTTGCGGCAAAGCTGTTTTCCTTGAAAAGCAGGATAAGATCGGTATCAGAGCAGCTCGATGTTAAAGATAATACTCTTATCACGACACAGCTTGGTGGTGACGAGCTTGAAGCTGTCGTAAAAAAGATAAACCGTATGATAGAGAATGATCATAAGGCGAAAGTCGAGATAAGAAGGGAGCAGACTGCGCTGAAACAGGCAATTGCCGATATATCTCACGATATACGCACTCCGCTTACTGCGGTAGTGGGGTATCTCCAGCTTGCGGAAAAGGAAGACCGGCGGACGAACGTAAGCATCGCCCTTGAACGCGCAAGGTATTGCAGCAGCCTTGTGAACGACTTCTTTGAACTGTCGGTCATCGATTCAAAGGGCTGCGAGTCTGTTATGGAAAGTGTCGATGTGAATGATATGCTCTGCGAGCTGATACTTGCTAACTTTCCGAACTTTGAAGCCAAAAGCATTACGCCCCATTTTGAGGATAGCGGCAAACCTGTCTACGCTCATGCAGACAGAAAAATGCTCACAAGGGTCATACAAAATCTTATTTCAAACGGTATCAAATACGGCAGTGACCGGATTGATTTCACGCTCATGGTTGATGAAGCAGTACAGATATCCGTATCAAATCCCATAGCGGATAATGAGATAGATACGGAGAGAATGTTCGATAAATTCTACCGCGCAGGCAGATCGAGGACTGCGGGCGGTGCAGGAATCGGGCTTTATATCTGTAAGCAGTTTGTCGAAGCAATGAATGGCGGCGTTTCGGCTTCTGTCGGGGGCGGGATGCTAACTATTACGGTCACTCTTGATATGGACGATGTGAATAGGTATAATCAGTAAGAATAGTTACTTTTTAGGAGGTCATATGCTATGAGAAAACAACTGCTACTAATTTTAACACTGAGCCTTATATTGGTAGCCACCGCTTGCGGAACGTCCAGTGGTGGAGAATCAGAAGTGGGTGGAAACGAAAAAGCCACATTCCAAGCGACTATATTAGAAATACATGATGGCTATTATCTTGTCGAGCCTGTTGATGGAAGCGCAGAATTGAACAGCGCAAACCAGATAACTGTTCCTATGACAAATATGAATCCCTCACCAGAGCCGGAAGTCGGAGATGTTCTGGAAATTGAATATGACGGTTCGATTGCAGAATCATATCTGGCACAAATTACGAATGTGTATAGCATTAGTGTTGTCGAATAACGGAAAAAATGTCATGGCTCGAAATGACTTGGAATTTGGGGAAGTCAGGGCAATGTTAATTTGCGTTGCTTGTGGCAACGGGCAGTTTTGTCTATAATAATGGTAACAAATGAAAGAAAGGAGACTGTCCCTAATGCTTAAAGAAAATATGAAAGCAATCAGAAAATCAAAAGGACTTTCGCAACAAGAGCTTGCTGTAAAACTGAACGTGGTGCGGCAAACAGTTTCTAAATGGGAGCAAGGATTGTCTGTTCCCGATTCTGATATGTTGATCTCCATATCAGAAGTGCTTGAAACACCCGTGAGTACATTGCTTGGAGAAAACGTCGTTGAATCGGCAGTTGATGACTTAAAGGCAATTTCCGCAAAACTGGAGGTGATAAACTTGCAGCTTGCGCGGAGAGAAACCACAAGAAAGAGAATGCTGCATTGGTTTCTTATCTCATGGTGTGTAGCCATCGCAGCAATTTTTGCAATCCTGTGGGTATTAGAAAGTCCTTACCTGGGTTGGGATTATAACAATCCTGAAACCGCCGTTCTCGGAGTGGCAGTTCATTCGTTTGAATGGCTGTTTGTCAGAACAGCGCCGGTTATCCTTATTGGTGCAATTATTCGCTTAATCAGCAGACACTAATTAATCTTGGGCTGACCGCCTATCGGCAGTATTGCCTTTACTGCCTTTATGGTGGCAGATTTCTCCGCGTCTGTCAAACGTTGCGGAGTGTTCCACTGAAATATTCAGGGACAGGAGGGTTGTTATGGGAATTTCAGCAGGATTCATGGTACCACATCCACCGCTCATCATACCCGATGTGGGCAGGGGTGAGGAAAGGAAAATTCAGAAGACGATTGACTCATACCAGAGAGCAGCAGAGAAAATCGGCCGTCTGCAGCCGGAGACGATTGTGCTCCTGTCACCGCATCAGACCATGTATGCGGACTATTTCCACATATCGCCAGGGCAGAGTGCAAGGGGGGACTTCGGGCAGTTTCGCGCCGGACGGACTTCCATGAAAGTCTCCTATGATACGGAATTTGTCCGTGTGCTGTGCGGGGCAGCGGAGGAGGCCGGTTTACAGGCGGGGACGCTGGGAGAAAGGGAGAGGAAGCTGGATCATGGAACCATGGTTCCTTTGTATTTTT
>CAMWXA010000329.1 GCA_947178035.1 uncultured Lachnospiraceae bacterium
ATCTATTTCAATCATCCTATCCTCTGCGCAATGCAAAGTCTGTTTTCATTTCAAAAGTCAACAGTGAAAAAGAAAAACGCAGCATTGGATTCTTAACACTCCATACTGCGTTATCTGTTATCTCTTTTTTGATGCGTCCACACTCCAAAATTTTATCATGTTCTTTCCACCCGCTTCGCCAGCCCATGGAAATATCTCATAAAACGACACACATCCTCATAGGTGTCCTGAATGGCCTTTCTCCGCTCTTTTGCATCTGCTATCAGCTTTGTCCTTACAAAAAGTTCCGCATTATAATACATCACAGCCAGAGAATCTCTGGGATCATTATAGGACTTGGGATATTCTTTCAGATAATTCTTCATGTAGTCAGTATTATGTGAGACACATTCTTCCAGACACGCATATCCCTCTTTTTCCTTTCCCGACAGCAAATACCACACCCCAAACAGATATGCATCTGCACGCCAGGGATCCTTCTTGTCCCCTGTGCTCAGATCCCACATGCATCTCCACGGCATCCATGGCTCTTTTGGACCTGTCTCCGTAGCCTTTAGATACTCTTGGCGCTCTTTTGCAAAATACGTCTCCATGCTGTCTATCTTTTGCCATTCCGGAAAGATATCCTCCGCAAGAAATGTCAGGATATCATCAAATTTCTGATTGATCGCCTGCACTCTGCCAGCATCCACAGCCTCCCCGCCATACTCAATCTCTCTCCAGTCCTTATCCATCCTTCGGAAGTCCTCCCCGCGGCAGATATGGCCCGGAAGTCCTAATATTCCTGTAGGAATAGCATAGATAGGGCAGAGATAATAATCCATGGACTCATACCCGCCGCCCCTGAAATATCCCACAAAATTTACTCTGACAACCAGCCCATTCTTTTCCCTGACAAAAGTCTTTGGACCAGATTTCTTCATTCCATAGGCTTTTGCAAGGGGGGCGATCTTTGCCTGAACATTCTCCTTCAACCGCAGATGAAGCTCCTCTATGCACTGCTTCCACTGCTCTGCATCTCTCGCCTTTTTGTAGGGAAAAACCTGTGCTGGCTTCTGACCAGGCGGCGTCCCCAGCAGCTTTTGCCAGTCGAAGTTCACCGGCTGCGTGGGGTGTCCTTCCAGATAGCGCTCCCACTGCTGCCTTGCCGAAGCCGTCTGCTCATAAAAAGAATCCATCGCAGCCTGCCTCATGCGCTTTTCTTCTTCCTGCGCTTTTTTCTCATAATAGTCAGAAGTCTTCACCGGACGCCCCTGCCTGTAAAAATGATAAGCAGCACCGCTCTGCGTCTGTACCATCCAGTGATAGCTGACACTCCACTCAGCGGGCATGATTCGTCCGAAATCACCACGGTCAAGCACCTCTTCCAGCTTCTCTCGGTGACTGTTCCACCATTTTTCCCATTCCGCCGGTTCCACTTCTCCAGCGATCACTTTCAGAAACATCTTTTTCATCTCGTCATGTATATTCATCTGCAGCTATTGCTCCTTTTGTTTTTTCATAGTCGTATTGTACCATATTCGTATTCTTAATGAAAGCAGTTTTCAGATACGTTCTGGCGGCATACTTCCTCTGCATGGGGCTGTGCGCAGAAAAAGGGAGGTTCAACCTCCCTTTGCTCTTCCTACACCCGCCATCAACACAAACACGATAGCCAGTCCCAGCGTGATCCCGATCATGACATAAAGTCCCTGCCTCACCCCGAGCAGCAGGACAGAACCAAAGATAAACGATCCTGCGGACTGTGCGGCATTCTCAAAAAGACTGTACACGCCGATCGCCCTGTCATAGCCGTAGTCCTCCACTTCCTTCAGATCCGTAAAGTAGCTTGTCTGCATCGGCAGCGCAAAACTGTCTGCAATCCCCAGCAAAATCAGTGACAGCAGGAGCACCCATATATTCTGATATGTTCCGACCATAAAAAACGCCGCAGCGTAGATCAGCACGCCGATTCCCATCGCGTACTGCTTCTTAAAATGCTTCTCCATCACATTGGTGAGCAGCGTGCTAAAGCTGATCACACAGATTCCATTCAGCAGATACGAATAACCGATATAGCTCTCCTGCAGACCGTAGTTCTCACCCAGGATCGGATACATATAGTTCAGATAGTAACCGCACGCGGTCACAGGGAACACGAGCATCAGCAAAAACGTCCATATCCGTTTCCGCGTCAGGAAATACAACAGGTTCTTCTCCGTCCCGGAATCCGCCTGCCCCTCATTCTTCAGACTGTCATTTCTAAAATAGCGCCACGCCAGCACCACGATCACAACGCTGAAAATACCTGTCAGCAGGAAAATGTGCATATAGTCAAAAACGCTGACCATAAAACCGCCAAACACCACGCCGCAGTTTACGCCGTTCAGCGCTGCCGCACTGTAATCTGCAAATCCGATATCCTTGAGCTCATCTTCCTTTTGCGCGATGGAGGTATTGATAACCAGCAGCACGATCCCCCATCCGATTCCGATCACGACATTGCTCAGGATCAACATCCAGATCGTCGGCGCAAGACGGATAAAAAAGCCAGCCATGATCAGAATACTGCAGCATACTGACGACCGCCTGACGCCCATCCGCCTGACTACATTGGAACCCAGAAGCGACATAACCGCCCCCGCAACCACCTCAGCCGAGATTGGAATGGCTGCAATGATCTCTTTTGGGATGCCGTCTATCCCCTCCGCAAGCGCCATGGAATAAATTGGCAAAAAACTCGTTGATATATTCGTGACAAAGAAAATCAAAAATACGCAGAGGCGCAGTACATTATTGGGAATCACATGCGCATTTTCGTCCTCGCACATACGGGGCTGGACAAAGGACAGGATCTCGATACTCACCAGAATGATCACCACTGTCAATGCCGCAACATTCAGAATGAGATCAAGCAAAATACGATAAATCTCTTCATAAATGATATCGGTGTCTGTCCCTACCTCGATCAGACCGACAACACTGCCATCCTCGTCAAAGACCGGATTCAGAGTAAACAGATAGTTTCCCTCGCTCGAGGCGGAGGACGTATAGACTTTCCCCTTTCCGGTTGTCATGATTTCCTGTTCGTCGGAACCTTCATAATTCCACTCATAGGGATAGATCACCCCTGTATCCTCCTGAATACAGTAGATTCCCGTTATCACATCATCCAGTATCATATAGATCGTACAGTACAGATCATTGATCCACTCATCATCCGTAATAAAGTTGTCTCGAACAACAGTTCTAATCTCGTCGTAAGCTTTACTGTCAAAATCAGCGGGTGTCCTGATCGCCCGCATGGCATCGATCGGAAGCGCTGAAACAGTGAGGCCGGATGCCACCTGTGCCCTTGCAAGCGTTGCCTCCAGCACTCTGTCAATATACCTTGGAAGCACCAGCATGGAGACCATGCCCGCCACCAGAATCGTGCCGGTCGTGATCACAAGTGCCAATCTGGCATACAGCGAAGCCTTTTTTGCAAAAAAATATATGACTAATAACAAGTAACATCCCAGACAGACCGCCAGCAGTATACAGCCAAAGAGCTCCCAATTCTGTGCCGCCAGCATTTCTTCCGAGTACGCTGCCTTCTCAATATATCGAACTTGTCCATCCCTGTAGATGTGCAGCTTATTCTCAGAGACTGCGGTCAGCCCATGCGTGGCATCGATAAAATAGCAGATGTCACGTTCAAAAAATGGCGTGTCCTCCCACTCTCGAATGTCCACACGCCCCTGACTGCTCAAGATAAAACATTCCCTTGTCCCAATGTCTGTCACATAAACAGTTCCGCTCCTGTCGACGCTGATATCCCTGGGCACACTTTTTTCCACCAGAGACGCATCATAGCAGATACTCAGTGCACCATCTGCCATATCGATACTGACAATGACACCATTGTACTGCACTACATACATCTGTCTGTTTCTCGCATCAATCGCCGCTGATGCAAGACGCTCCTGCGCACCCACATAAGCATACTCATCGATCACCTCTCCTGTCAGCGCTCTCACTGCGATGGAATTTTCCAGCTTTTGAACGACAACAGCCCGGTCGCCCAGGAGATAAATCCCCATAATACTGCATGACAGCCGCGGCTGATCATACGCGCAGAGCAGATACGTCTCGAGATACTCTCCGTCCTGCGAGCAGGTGATGACCGTCTCCTGATCAATGTGATTCGCGTCACTCTTTGTATTTCCGAGAAGATAGATCGTTCCATCATTCCCCGCAATCACTTTGCGAAACTCCCCGACACCATAGATATCGCTGTATCTCTGAAATTCGATCACATCATTGCTGGAAACAAAGCTAAACCGCTCCCCGGAATGATCGAGTACCAGCCTGCGCCCACTGTCATCCTTGGAGGCATACACCACAGCTTCAAAGGCACAATCCGCAGCACCCCAATTGCCAAACCACATACGATTTTCCCACGCAATGGAAATTCCCGCCACAGTCATTATCACAAGCAACATGCAAAGCACCTGTTTGCGCATTCTTTTTTTCATGATAACTGCTATGCCTCCTTCCCTTTTTCCATCAGCGTATACCGCGGAAAAAGCTCATATCGGCACAGTCTTTGTTTGTATAGTCGCAATCCTTCTATGTTCATATCCTCTGTGTAATTCACCACATCCGCATTGCCGGCAAAGCGATCAACACACTCTTTATGCAAAAATTCATTGATTCCGCGAACGCCGTACTTCGTCTTTTTGAACAAAAAAATAATCTGTCCGTTTTCCTGGGAAACAATACAGTATCCTACCATCTGTCCCTTGGAAAAGACAACAATTCCCGTCGCACCACTCTGTTCGATTTCTGATATAATACACTCCGCTGTATCTTTCTGACAGCCATAGCCGCATTCCTCACAGGAATGGATGCAGCACCAGCTTTGACGGATCAACGCTTTGCAGGCCTCCAAGTGACACGGCTTTAGCACTTCTGTGACAGGCTCAAACTTACGGACAAAGTAGTGATAGTTATACCGCGTCTTTTGTGTGTCGAGCGCTTTCTTAAAATCCTCCAGCGTATAGACA
>CAMWXA010000330.1 GCA_947178035.1 uncultured Lachnospiraceae bacterium
AAAACGGTTGGTTCAACAGCAAGGATATCATTTATAAAGTTGTAAAGTGGTGTTATAAAAATTTGCAAGTGTTATTACATCATTCGTGTTTAAACTTACTTCACCAATTCTCATATGTTTACCTCATCAAATTCAAAACTTTAAGCGCATTCAGACTCACCAGAATGCTGAAAGTTGTCTAAGGAGTTACACATTTAACAATTTGTATATATCCATACCTGCTTTTTCATCAAAATATTTTTTCAACTCCAAAAAAGCCTTCCATTTTGGAATAGTCAAATCATTAAATCCTCTTCTAATAACAACATCCACTAATCTTTTTTCTACATATGTTGGTCCATTAGGAAATGAAATTGCATCACACAATTGAATTAATCTATCGTAATCATTGTATTCCAACATATCTATATAATTCTGTATATATTCCGTTTCCTCTTCTGAACAGTCATTCTGTCCATTATATGCACCAATATTTTTGTATGAGAACGAATGTGTTAAACATATTCTCGCACTATCATCATAACCTAAAGAACTCATAAATAAATATCCCGCATAAATATGTCTCATATCCATTATTCCTTCACGCCTGCCTATATCATGTAATAGACCCATTACATAGGCAGCATCAGGATTCATATCCTCACATTTTCCCGCAATTGTTCTTGCACAAAATCCTGCTGTTTTATTGTGTTCAATCCATGGACCAGGATTTAACTTAGATGCTTCTTTTATTAACCTTTCGGCTTCTTCTATTGATGGTATTCTCATCATATCCTCCACTCGCTGTAAACTTCAGATTTTATTTTCTATTGTACCACGCACACTCCCTGTATTCCACCTATATTTTTCTAAAGTTTTTATAAAAGTCGGACTGCCATTTCATAGCAATCCGCCCATAAAATTACCACACTTCCAGACTATCCTCCGCATCAACCCACATCTGCATAGTTCCATCAAGATAAAGTCTTGCATATTCAAGCGGATTATCTATGGCAAGAGCATTCAATGCACACTCTGAATTAGGAGTAGTTTTTAATCCTTCCTCTGCCTTTGCACAATCAATCCGAAGAATATATCCGGCATAAGTGCATATATCAATGCTGTTATGATAAATGTTGTAATCTGCATATATTATATTCATTCAATCCTCTTTTCTGTAAAATCAAAAAAGCATTTCAATCAGTTCACACAGTCCATTCATATTATGTTATAATGTTTTATATGATTTTGCTTCCCTTAGGTAATGCCTTGTGAAAAGATATAACACAAGACATTACCTAAGGGAAAGCTCATCTACAGAAAAGTAGTATTTATAAGGGTTTGCCGAGAATTTAATAATAAATTATAGCAGAACCCTTAAATTATGTGCTTGCACAATCAGTAGTTATGGAGGTAGATATTGAAACATGAGAATAATAATGACAAGCTCTATAGGCGGCTCGATAAAGGAAAACGGTAAAAGAATACCAGCACCATTATTGGAGTATAACAATTTTTTAGAAAAAATCCAAGATGCGTGGATTCACAATTCTAAAGTGATGATTATCGCAGCTTCGCCTAATGACTATGAAAGAAATGATATGATTTGTGAATGTTTTACGCAATCATTTCCTATGAGTGGACTAAGTATTTCTTATATGGAGATATGTGATAATAGAAATGAAAAATTAGCAGACAAAATTAAAGAAATGGATGTTGTGCTGTTAGCGGGAGGACATGTGCCAACACAAAATAACTTCTTTCATAGAATTGGGTTGAAAGACAGACTGGAAGATTTTAATGGACTTCTCATTTCTTGGAGTGCAGGTTCTATGAATTGTGCTGACATTGTGTATGCTGGACCTGAAATGGAAGGAGAGGCAATCGACCCTAACTATAAGAGATGGATTCAGGGACTTGGTATCACTAATATAAATATACTTCCTCATTTTCAAAGCCTGAGAGAGGAATGGCTTGACGGGTTTCGCTTGATTGAAGATATCACATTTGAAGATAGTATGGGACATGAGATAATTGCTTTGAATGATGGAAGCTATATAACTATTGAGGATGGTGTTACTCGACTTTTTGGAGAAGCATATAAAATTGTAGATGGAAAGATTGAAATAATTTGCCAAAATGGAATGTCAATTGTTTTGAAAGAATAAGAACAAATTCAAGTTTGTCGCTGATTCAGGATAGAAAAATAAAATGAGAATGGAATATTGTTTACCTTTAGGCAGCGGTTATCTTAACAGACAATCAGCTGCTTTTTTTAATTTTAGAAACTTGCTCTGTTGTCTGCTATCCTGTCGGCTCTCGTTCTGAAGTTCTCTCTCAAGATTTTTCTTAGGCGCTTTCCGCATTGCTGTTTTGGCAATCTGTAAAAAAAGTGAAATCTTTGGAAATAAAGCGAATCTTGCCCGCACATCATCAACTTAATATTTCAGTTAGCATTATTGAAAGGATTGAAAATGCTTTTAGTGAATTAGCTGATAAAGGTATGCTAAAACATGGGGTTGGTATATTTGAGTTTGAAGATTTTCAAATTCATATTTGAGTGTATTCAAGATAAAATTCTGTTTCTTTTACGTTAACATTATTATATAATTGTGCTAATCAAATAAGTATTTTAATTTTTAGGAGGAACTCTCACATGAATTTTCCATTTGATGATGCGCCAAATACAGTGGCAATCACCTGCTGTCATATTATGAATGACAATATGCCAATTCTGCACATCTCCCATGACAATGATGACGGCATGTGGCAGTTTCTGTGTGGGAAATCTCATGATACAAGCGAGGGGAGAATTGTTTCTCTGCACAAAATCTACACGCACGATCCCACTGTTGCCCAGCTGGCAGACATGCCCTGCGGATATTCCGCTGACCGGCAGGACATAACTGCTGCCTGGCGCATCCGAAAAGCCCAGCGCAAAACATAAAAATATTTACAAAAATATTTACATAGAAAGGAGTAATATCAATGTCCGTATCACTTTACTATGAAGCAAGAAGACCTCAGCCTGTCACGCCGCAGGAAAAAACAATTTGTGAGGAAATCGCGGCGTGCTATGACGCCCAATATCCCTATGGGGAATTGTATGAGGGATTCTGCATTTACGATTGGGAATCATCCCGTGACGAATATGACAAGGATGTCATTTTTAGCGGCGCTACCAAACTTCCGCTGGATGATGGACCGGAATTCATCATGCAGGTCGCAGGCTGGTGGCTGAAATGTCTGGAGGAAATCACCGATAATCTTCCCGGCGCGCGATGGCATGTTCATATCGATGATGCAGATATCCCTTGGGGAGAGGAGGACAAAAAGCAGACATAATGAAAGGCGGTTTTCGCAACCGCCTTTCATACCAAAAACATCCTCAATTTTCCTTTGGAAACACGCTCTGGTTCCGTTACCTCCCGTCTAAACACTCAAATGCTGTCTGATCATCCACAATCGTGATCTTTATGGACTGGCTGCTGTACTTCGCCGCGACAGCGTGCAGAAATTCCAGCATGTCGCTCTCTGACTTTGTCATCAGTGTGTCAATGTCCGTTGATTCCCAGTAGCTGCGTATGCTGTCGGTCATTCCGCCAACGCAGTCATCGCGCTCACCGACACTGACTTTCTCTTTATCAGAGATATGATAACAGAACGTGTAAAACAGTGTACACTCTGTCCAGCTCCCCTGTTTGTCGGGCAGCTGGATACTCTCACACGCTGCCTGCTCCGGTTCGTTCTTTTTAAGGCTTCTGACATACTCAACGTTCTCTATTCTTGAATAATGCGCTGTCACTGCCGCAAACGATTTCTCCTCGTCCGTCAGCGAAACATGGTAATCCTCCAACATATTATCGTATCCAATCCGCTCCATCCGCTCGAAATTTTCATTCGCCCAATCCAGCAGCTCCCTGTCAAAATCAGCGATTGACTTTGACCTGTAATCCGGCGTTTTCAGTGTGAGCAGGCTTTGATAATCCTCCTCTGTCGCAGGCACTTCCTCCCGGAGTTCCTGAACCCATCGCCGCTCTTCTTCCTGCCCGCTCTTGTATGCTTCGGTCGCTGCAAATCGTTTCCTGTCAGCTTCCGCCATCTCCTGCGCAGTTGCCTCCCGCAGTCCGACGATTTTCCTTCCCTCGTACACAACATACAGATCCACCGCATTTTCGTCATAAATGCCCTCACCAATGCCGGAATGCTCAGATATCCAGAGACTTTGCACCGAATCATAAATTGCGCGCACTTCCTTCCCATTGAAGAACATTTTGTAATCGTCTGTATCCCAGTCATAGTTGTATGTCAGTCCAAAGGGCACATAGGGCTCCATCATTCTGTCCCACTCGTCACGCCGCTCCTTCTGCCAGTCCTCCATATCATCGACTGCCACACCATTTAGCGGCACGTACACATATTCGATATCAGTCCGCATCAGGTTGTCCCGGTATGTCATTGTAATATTTAGAACAGTCTCATCAATGTATATCTTCATCAATTCCTCGTCGCGCAGTTCACTGACAAGCAGGCCCTGCAAGCTGTTTTCCATGTCATCCTCTATGTTATGGCGCGCCGAAATGTACTCACCCACGGTAAGCTGGTCCGCGTCCAAAATAGTCAGTGTACCCGTGTATTCCAGAGACGCATTGTCCGATGCACTGGAGAAGTCTGTCACTGCATACCCGGCAAAACTGATCGTCTGCTGGTTTGCCATAATGGGTCCCAACACGTTGTACAGGAAATCGTAGGTCTCATTATTGTCTGTTCCTTTCCTGGACGCATACATTTCATATATTGTCTCATCCTGAAAAAAGCGATCGATGATATCATTGTACTCCTCTGTGTCAGTCAGTGCCCACACCTTATCACGGTACTCCGAGATACTCATATCTTCATAGCTGTCAAACTTCAGGGCAAGAAGCATTTCGTATTCCCGTTCCGTAAAGTCTGCGTCTGATATCGCTTCTGTTTTGTGATTTACCTTTTCTGTTGATCTCTCATCTGTTTTCTCTGTGCTTATATTCCTTGTCTCTACCGCGGAGG
>CAMWXA010000331.1 GCA_947178035.1 uncultured Lachnospiraceae bacterium
CTCCCTGACCCGCCTCGCTGCCGCGGCGAGCAGATCGAAATACCCATAGATCCCATGTGCGTCGACAAGTGGATAAATCGTTGACAACAACAGCGCCATATTGACCAGAGCACCATAGATAGAACTGTCTCCGTGAGGATGGTATTTACCCATCGTATCACCGACAATACGCGCACTCTTTCTGTGCGGTTTGTCAGGACCATTGTTCAGCTCAATCATAGAGTAAAGCACACGTCTCTGCACTGGCTTCAAACCGTCACGCACATCGGGAAGCGCGCGGGAAGCAATCACACTCATGGCGTACTCTATATAGGATTCCTCCATGGTTTTCTGAAGGTCCACTTCCTCTATTTTGTCAAAAATTGTATCATCCATTATTACAGACTTACTCCTTCCTCAACCTGCAAATTTTCCTAAGCTCCGCTTCCTCATACTACAAAGTACTAAATATCAAGATTTTTCGCATTTCTGGCATTCGCTTCAATAAATTCGCGCCTCGGCTCCACCTTGTCCCCCATCAGAGTTGTAAACGTAAGGTCAATCTCTGACTCCGCTTCCTCATCCATGGAAACTTTCAGAAGAATGCGCTTCTCCGGGTCCATTGTGGTATCCCATAGCTGGTCTGCATCCATCTCTCCAAGTCCTTTATAGCGCTGTATTTTATTATTCTGATCGCGTCCCACCTCATTCAGAATCGCTGCAAGCTCTTCGTCAGAGTACGCATACCATATTTTTTTATTTTTCTCTAACTTATACAGAGGCGGCTTCGCCAGATACACATGCCCCTGCTTGATCAGCTCCGGCATAAACCGGTACAGGAATGTGAGCATAAGCGTCGCAATATGCGCCCCATCCACATCGGCATCTGTCATAATGATAATCTTGCCATAGCGAAGCTTCGTAATGTCAAAATCATCGTGAATCCCTGTGCCAAACGCAGTGATCATCGCCTTGATCTCTGCATTTCCATAGATCTTGTCAAGTCTTGCTTTCTCCACATTCAATATCTTGCCGCGAAGCGGAAGAATCGCCTGTGTCGCACGGCTTCTGGCTGTCTTGGCACTGCCGCCGGCAGAGTCCCCCTCCACGATAAAGATCTCACAGTTATCCGGATTCTTGTCAGAGCAGTCTGCAAGCTTTCCCGGAAGCGTCATTCCATCCAGTGCAGTCTTTCTCCTTGTCAGATCCCTCGCTTTTCTGGCCGCCTCGCGCGCGCGCTGTGCCAGGATAGATTTCTCGCAGATTAATTTTGCCACAGACGGATTCTGCTCAAGATAGTACGTAAGCTGCTCACTGACAACGCTGTCAACAGCACCTCTTGCCTCACTGTTTCCAAGTTTCCGCTTTGTCTGTCCTCCAAACTGAGGTTCCTCAATCTTGATGGATATAATTGCGGTCAGTCCCTCCCGGATATCGTCACCGTTTAAATTCGCTTCGCTGTCCTTTAAAAGTTTCGCACTTCTGGCATAATCATTAAACGTCTTGGTGATTGCATTTCGAAATCCTATTAAATGCGTACCACCTTCATGTGTATTGATATTATTGACAAAACTATAAGTACTCTCTGTATAGGAATCATTGTGCTGCATAGCGACTTCGACATACACATTGTCCTTACTGCCCTCAAAATAAAGAACATCCTCATACAATGGCGTCTTACTCTTATTCAGATACGTGACAAACTCCCTGATACCGCCCTCATAATAGAATGATTTCTCCACAATGCCATCCTCCGGGCGCATATCGCGAAGAACAATCTTGAGTTTTTGGGTCAGAAAAGCGATCTCCCGCAGCCGCTGCTTCAGCACATTATAGTCAAACACGGTCTCTTCAAAAATCGTCTTGTCCGGCAGAAAAGATATCTTTGTACCAGTTTTCCCCGCTTCACACTCGCCGGTCACTTTAAGCGGATAGCAGACGTGTCCTCTCTCATAGCGTTGATTATAGATTTTACCTTCTGAATAAATATCGACTTCCAGCCACTCGGACAGCGCATTCACGACAGACGCACCTACACCATGCAGACCGCCCGAAACCTTATATCCCCCGCCGCCAAATTTGCCGCCGGCATGAAGAACTGTAAACACAACTTCCACCGCAGGAATTCCCGCCTTCTGGTTGATTCCCACAGGAATACCACGCCCATTGTCAATGACAGTGATAGAATTATCGGAATTGATCGTCACATCAATGGTATCACAATATCCCCCAAGTGCCTCATCCACTGCATTGTCTACAATCTCGTACACTAAATGATGCAGTCCGCTTGAAGACGTATTGTCGATATACATACCTGATCTTTTCCTTACCGCTTCAAGACCTTCCAATATCTGAATTTGATCAGCTCCATACTCCTCAGTACCCATATATTTCCTCCCATTCTGATGTCAAACTGAAACTCCATAAGGACTCCGTATCCTTACAGTGATACATGATCCGAAGTTCTATCCACATTTTTTACAACTGCATTTGAAACCTCAAATACTTTGTTAATCTCAAACCGGTTATTTACAAACTCCTCCAACCCAGTACAGGTGATGATCGTCTGGATATCACCGATACTGTTCAGCAGATAATTCTGTCTGCTGCTGTCAAGCTCTGACAACACATCGTCAAGCAGCAGAAGAGGAACATCCTTTGTAACCTTCTTGACAAGCTCAAGCTCTGCCAGCTTTAAGGACAATGCAGCCGTTCTCTGCTGCCCCTGTGAACCAAATTTCCGAATGTCAACAACCCCCACCATAAAAGAGAAGTCATCCCGGTGCGGTCCAAGCGAAGTCTGCTTGAACTTGATATCTTTTTCCTGACAGCTCGCCAGCTTCTTATCAAAATTTTCTATCAAAACATCTGGTTCATAAACCATCTGAAGCTTTTCCTTTCCGCCGGTCAGCTTCAGATGAATCTCATACAAAATCTCATTGAGCTGGTTTACAAACACATTTCTCCGCTCAATTACCTTTTTCCCAAAAGACACAAGCTGCGTATCCCATATGGAAAGTGTATCCTTTAATTCTGGATTGAAATATAATTCCTTTAACAGCTTATTTCTCTGGTTTACAATCTTGTTATAGCTGTTCAGATTGTGCAGATAGACGCTGTCCAGCTGACAAAGCTCCATATCCACAAAACGCCGTCTCTCCGCCGGACCGTTTTTGATGATTGACAAATCTTCCGGCGAAAAGAACACGACATTCAACAAACCTAACAAATCAGCCGCCTTCTTAATCTTCTGTCCATTGATAGCGATTCCTTTTGACTTGTTTTTCCTCAGGTGCATATCCACGCGATTCTCAAGCCCATCTTTCACTACATGCGTACGTATGTGCGCCTCCTCTGCAGCAAAGTTGATGATATCCCTGTCCTTGCTTCCCTTATGGGATTTTGTTGTGGCCGATAGAAAGATCGCCTCCAATATATTTGTCTTTCCCTGCGCGTTATCGCCATATAGAATATTTGTTCTACTATCAAAGCTGATCGACAGCGCGCCATAATTTCTAAAATTCTCAAGCTC
The DNA here is from genome assembly GCA_947178035.1 of uncultured Lachnospiraceae bacterium. GTDB lineage: Bacteria > Bacillota > Clostridia > Lachnospirales > Lachnospiraceae > COE1. The sequence continues at coordinate 3,512 of CAMWXA010000331.1, forward strand.
CAGTGATTTAATAATCATTCTTATCTCTCACTTCTTTATCAGGATAATTCTTTGGACTTTATCACGAAAGTACTGCCCTCAAAACTTACCTCATCGTTCTCAACAAGCTTTTTACCGCGCTGTGTCTCCACGCGTCCATTCACCTTCACCTGTCCATCCTGAATCACTATCTTGGCATCGACGCCCGATTCAACAAGACCAGCAAGCTTTAATGCCTGCCCAAGCTTAATGTAATCATCCCTGATTCTTACCTCTTGCATAATCTCTCATACCTTTCCCGAATGATCGCAGACAAAACTAATTAATCGAACTAAACGTCACAGGCAAAATCAGATACGTATAAGTTTCCTCATCATCCTTGATGAAGCACGGAGCCTTTGAGTTGAGAAGCTTAATCTCCACTTCTTCGTCGTCAATCACTTTCAGCGCATCAATCAAAAATTTGGGATCAAAACCGATCATCAGATCTTTACCGGTCTTGGCAATGTCAATCTCTTCATTCAGGCTTCCAATGACAGAATTCATTTTAAGCTCCATCACATCATCCAAAATATTTAAGATAATCGGCTTCTTGTCGCCTTCCTTTACAAGCAGCGTAGACCGGTCGATACAGCTCTGAAATTCCTTCTTGTTAATCATGACTTTTGTCTCGTAATCAGCTGAGAGAATATTATCAATTTTGAGATAATCGCCCTCAATCAGCCGCGACACCACTGTTGTGCTGTCAAATTCAAATAAAATATGTTTGTTTGTAAAAAATATATTGACGTCTTTCTCGATATCTCCTGGGAGAATTTTGCTGATTTCACTTAATGTTTTGCCTGGTACGATCACCTTTTTGGATGGATACGTGTCTTTGAGATGAATCCGGCGCAATGATATACGCAGTCCATCTGATGATACCACTTTTAAGATATCGTCATTAATCTCAAAAAGCTCTCCTGTCAGGATTTTGTTTGTAACATTATCTGCAATGGAAAAAATCGTCTGTCTGATAACTTCCTTCAGAGTAAACTGTGATACGCAGATGGATTCGGAACGATCAATCTGCGGCAGATAAGAGAAATCTTCCCCTGATTTTCCTACAATGTTAAATCTTGCTTTCTCACAGGTAATTGTAGCTTTATAGGAAGGATCCGTTGCGATTGTCACATCATTGTCTGGAAGCTTGCGCACCATTTCCAGAAAAATCTTTGCATCCAGAGCAATAATTCCTTTCTCTATGATTTCTCCGTCTATGATTGTCTCAATTCCAAGCTCCATATCATTGGCGGTAAGTTTGATTTCGCCTTTCGTAGTATCAATAAGGATACACTCAAGTATTGACATTGTTGTTTTACTCGGCACAGCCTTAGAGACGGTGTTTACACCATTTAAGAGGTTTGACTTTGAACATATAATTTTCATGTGTATAACTCCCTTCGCTGTAATAGTGATGAAGAAGAAAAAGTTGTCAATGCGAAAAATATATATATAATAATATAGAAATCCGTAGCATGCATAGTAATGG
>CAMWXA010000332.1 GCA_947178035.1 uncultured Lachnospiraceae bacterium
AAATATAAATGAGACTGTGAAAAAAGTCTGTAAATAATATAAAAATAAGGTCTTCTATGATAAAATCTAAATCATAGGAGGCCTTAAACTATGGAAAACAGAAAAAAGAAGTTTACAGACCAAGACCAATGACTGAAGGAAAGCGTAATCTTATCCAGGGATTACTGCAGGAGTATGACATTAAAACTGCAGAGGATATCCAGGACACCCTCAAAGACCTGCTCTCTGGCACAGGAAAAGAGATGCTCGAGGCAGAGATGGATGACCACTGCATATTGCTACTTCCAACGTCCAGTTTTGTGGAGCAAAACGGCCGCAATGCACTATCAACGGCCATAGCAGATTGGGCGCAGCAGATCAATTCTCTGATCTGATTAATTATCTATCCTACACTTGAATTTCAGTGTCAATGGGGAATTTCTTTAGCCCTTGCCATTGACTCTGAGATTCAAGTGTGGCACATGACTGTTTTGCTCCGCAAGGCGGTCGCTCTAAAACGCAACTGTGGATGCCTGACTCCGCAAAATGCAACCACCTTGGCTAGGGTAAATATGAGCGTTCCGAAGAGTACAATTACAGGAATGGCACAAATTCCAAACGTGTCCGCAGTAAATATGGAGAATTCGAGGTGAATGTCCCTCAGAACCGCCAAAGCTCCTTTGAACCGCAGATCGTTCCCAAGCGTAAGAAGGACATTTCCGCTATTGATGACAAGATCATTTCCATGTACGCAAAAGGCATGACCACACGCCAGATATCTGAGACCATATAGGATCCCTAAAATTGCATAATATGCACACAAAATATCCATTTTTATGTCTGAAACCCAGTGTTTACAATGTCATTCTCCTAAAGCGCTAAGGACTTTTGCTGGAACATATGTTTTACTAAGTACCTGGAAGATTCTGAACATATATGTGAAACTGTGGTCGGTGGAAGTATTTTTCCATCAGTCAAAGAACAAACTGACATTCGATGAATTCAATTTGGAGATTTCCGACTGGCAAATTTTAAGGGACAATTTATATAATCTTCGAAAAAAAGGAATTTCCATACCTTTTTCATATGCTATTATAGTAACCAATTGTCCTTAAACATGGCATTCCAGTCGGGACAGGTGACAAACACTTTCTGCTGATACAAAATGTGCTCACAGGATTAAATATTTATCAGACTCCTGACAGTTTATAAATAAATCTGTCATGCAATGTTTGCAGAATTGGGAGGAAATATGGGATGGGAAGACTAAAAGAACTGAGAAAATATGTGGAAGGTGAACTTAACAGGATGGACGATGCGGACAAGAGGAATTCGGCAATCGCACACCTTTACGGAGTTTCCCTTGTTTCCACGATGATAGCCAAGAAAAAGGAACTTGATCCCAAAATCGCTTCTATGGCGGCAATGCTGCACGACCTTCATGTCTATAAGACTGATTCTTATGACGAACATGAGCATAAAGGTACAAAGCTTGCGAGGGAGATATTGGGAGCACTTAAACTGACGGATGATATAGAGACAGAACTGATCTGTTCAGCGATCTATCATCACGGTGACAAGCTGGCTGTGGATGAAGTTTTGAAGGATGCGGATGTCATCTATCATTGCATGAATGACCTGTCAAAGACGGTAAAGGAAAATGAACAAGTGCGGTTTGAGAAGTTGTGTGCTGATTTTGGTATGTAATGTGGTTTAGATAGGTTTTCCGTCCTTTAACTGTTTGAAAAACGGGACTTTGGCGAGTAGTTACGGACTAAATGATAGTATACCAATGTGGGGTATATAGGAGCAATTATTCGCTAAAGCCTAGTTTAACGAATAGTAATGCACAGACACTCCATATCATTAAAAGTTTTTATTTTCTCAGACTACCTTTTAATATCACTGCATAAGTTTATAAGGAGCATTCGAACAGTATATATATGATGAGAATCAACTTAGCCGTAATCTGACTGTTCCGATTTTTTCCTTTTCAGATACATACCTTGCATGGAATTCCATACAAGGTATGTATCTAAGTTCCTTTTACCCTTGATATAACCCTGATATATCTCTATGATTCCCGATGCACATTCATCAATATTAGTGTATGACAGAAATCTCATGCGCGATCTCATGATGACATATAATGACAACAAAATCATACGCCAAACTGCCTGAACATGGTTTTAGAATTCTGGCAGGGGCAATGGAAACAGATCTACCCATACGACAATGCGCCAATGGAGAGGTACTTCAAAACCCTGAAGAACGAATTATAGGGCGAAAACAAACTACTGGCTTAGCCGGTGGTACTGATTATCCAGAAATCACCTTACAGCGCCTTTTATAGCACGCGATTCCGTATTTGCGGATAGTTATCATACCATCATCAATCAGTGTCTCCTCATAATTTCGGTCATTGATTTGCTTTAATGCTTCCTGGCAGGCATTGTCAAACGCTGCATTCTCGGCATATTTTAATTCAATTACAATGCCGATCTCCTGATCCTCGATCTCCACGCTGATGTCACTGTAGCCATCACCCGACTCGGCATTGGACTTCACTTTCCATCCATCCAGGTTTCCGAACAGACCCAATAGTATGCCATGGTAAAAATTCTCTTTCATCTCTTTTCTGGCTCCGGTATCGCGGATGCTGATGGTCTTGCGCAGATAGGATGCAAATTCCTTTTCAATGGTGTCCGTGTCATTTTCCATAAATGCCCTGCAAAATTTTTCCAGTTTCTGCGTGTCTTTTCTCGTCTCTATATTGAACCAGTCCTGTATCTGTTCCCTGAATATCCACTGTATTTCCTTGTTTGGGATAGCCAGTACTGTCATGCCGCCATCATCTTTTCCGCATTGTGTCAGGTAACCAGTTGTGAAAAGGATGCTCCACAAGTTATCAGTACTGGAATCCAGATCCCTGTAAGTTAATTCCTGCCGTATTTTTTTCCGGATACTTTCACCATTCACCAGCAGCTCGATTTCGTTCCGGGTAGTAGCATCTGCCCTGGAGATGAACCGCCTGATGATATCGTTGCTGCTTGTATTTACCCAGTAATTCTGTGGTTCAGTCACGCTTCCGTCACGCAGGTCGCCGCAGTAATTGATCACATCCCATGGACAGTATATACCCAGACTGCCAAACAGATAACCGTCATACCATTCCTTAACTGCACCATACTGTTCTGAAAATCCATAGTATTCCAACATCTGTTTGACTTCCGTATCCGTAAAACCAAAATATTCATTATAACGCACATCTTTTACAGTATATATCTTAAAATTATTCAGCCCAGTAAAAATACTTTCCTTTGATATCCTCAGACACCCTGTCAGGACCGCAAATTTCAGGCTGTCGTTTGTCTTAAATGCGTTTCCGAACAGAATTCTGACCAGCTCTACCATTGAATCATAATATCCTGACTGGTATGCCTTATCAAGCGGCACATCATATTCGTCGATCAACATGATAACACTTTTTCCATAATGCCTGTGCAAAAGTTGTGACAAAGTCTGCAGGCTGTCCTTTAATAATTCATCGGACATTGTAAACGCGCCTGTTTTATCCATGGAGACAAGTGCTTCATACTGGCGGAGGTCTGTTTCTGTCAGTCTGTCACTCTTCATCAGGAACTGGAACTGCAGGGCTTCTTTCCCGATAATTCTTCGGAGCATGGACTTTGCTTCTGTAAAATTTTCTCCCGTAGCCCCTTTTAGTGTAATGGATATTACCGGAAATTTCCCCATGAACTGGTCACAAAGCCCTTTTTCCTTGGAAATCTCGAGTCCGTCAAACATTGTGCCGTTGTCAAACGGCATGATATTACTGCCTGTCTCAAAAAAATATCTCAGCATACTCATGTTCAAAGTTTTTCCAAACCGTCTCGGACGCGTAAACAGGTTCACTTTTCCCGGGTTCTCCAGAAGTGTCTTAATCAGTCCGGTTTTATCGACATAATAGAATCCCCCTGTACGCATTTCCATAAAGTTCTCAATCCCCATGGGAAGCTTTGCCTTTCCTTCCATACCATACCCCTTTTCCGAAAATTACTACATTTTTTAATAGTATATCACATCTTATAAAGTAAATCATATTATTTTGAACAAATACAGGGAAAATGTAACCTGACTTCCCCCGTACCCGCGATCAGCTCCCTCCATACCCATGGGTCCTGTTTCTGTTCTCCTGTCCACCAGTAAAGCGGCGATACATGCTCCTCCGCCGAGAATCTTTCTATTTCGTTCTTAAACAGTGGAAGAAATCCGGTTTCATTGATAAAGCTGATTAACTCCCTGTATGTTTTTATACGGCGTAAATTGTCCCAGTCCATGCCCTGCATGATCCCATGCGCCCTGTTCACCCGCCATATTTTTTCCCCTTTCAGTCTGTTTATCATTACCCACGCTTCTATTCCCGTGTCCACAGGTTTTGCAATACGTTTCCGGCCGTTTACTACATAAAAAATACAAAAGTCAAAAAATGGACTTCAGTACCAAAATCTGATTTTTGTATTTTTTCTTTCAAAATCATTATTGAAAAACGTTTAATATTGAAGTGCTATAATAAAGTTGTAACAGGAGTGGCTAATAAGATATAATAAATTGAATCAGAAAAGAGGTACTTATTATGCCACAAAATTACACTCCAGAATTTAAAAAGAAGATAGTCCGTCTCCATGAGGAAGAAGGACGTACTTACAAAAGCATCACAGCAGAATATGGTGTATCCAAAGCTGCCATCTCTGCATGGTGTAAACAGTTCCGCGATGAATGCCACAAAAGCCCAGAATTAAAAAACGAATATGATTACATGAAAGAAACCCTTAGACTGAAAAAAGAAAATGACGAACTCAGAAAGGAAGTGGCATTCCTAAAATAAAGCCATAGCCACCACGGGTGGCATTGCATTCTTTGCGAAGGAAATCGATTAGAGGCTTATCGGTTTATAGATGAATATCATGATGAATTTGGCATCCGCTGGCTGCTCAGGCGGCTCTGCATATGTCCAAACGCTTATTACAACTACC
>CAMWXA010000333.1 GCA_947178035.1 uncultured Lachnospiraceae bacterium
TGCAGCTGAACATTTATACGGCGTCAAATTAACAAGTTATTTATGAACAGTTCCTTAGAGGGAAAGCTGCAGGAAGAAAAGTATGAAGTGACTGAAATAGAGATACAGGATGGGCATGGTCAGGTTGATATTGAAAATGGGATTTTAACTTTAACGGTTCCAGGTCACGAAAAAGTCGGATTGCATATTACGGCGCAAAATGTTTATATAGGTGAAAATTATCAAGGGGAATTTATTGGTTTGCGGCGCGAACCGCCAAATACAAATTTGGTTGTTTTAAAATGAGTAGAACATAAGAGATTATGCGGGCTGTTGTAGAAGGCATTTCCAGACGGGATCACGACAGGGTATGCTTGTACGGCAGCAGGCCGCCTGGAAAGGATATGCCATGCCAGGTCTGGTTTTGAGGAAGAGTACAGCTCTACAGGCTGCATTCACGGGTGGTGCAAGTTTTGCTTTTGCAGGCTGTATACCATAATAAAAAGGAGTTGTTATTTACGAAAAAAGCAAAAATCATAAAAGAGATTATAGGAAAAAGGATCACCCCATATGGTTTTCAATATGTAAAAGCAGAAAATCTGTGCTGGATATTTATGCGGGAAGTGAAAGGGATTAAGAGATATCACGATCCAGATAATGATATTGTGAAGCAGTATATTAGCATTGAGGAAAGCCGTTTTGATAAAATAATCATTGTCCGCATAGCGACTGACGCATATGGAGGAGATATAGGCCTTGACGAGAAAAGAAAGTATGGCATAGAAAAGTGGGTGGATTATACTGATGAGGAATCCTATAAAAATGTCCTGAACCGGTTTGCGGACCTGATTGAAAAATATGGGTTTGGTCTGCTCGACCAGATGAGCAGAGAAGATGAAATCATACCAACCAAAGCAATGGAGGAGGAGCTGATTCAGAATCATAAGGAGCTGGACAGACAGTTTGTGGAAGAATTTCATATAAAGGCAGTGCCAGGGCAGTTAAGTGATATAGAGGAGTGGCAGAGGTCTATCAGGGAAATCCTCTTTAGTGTTGTGGGACAACCTTATAAAGAAGTCGCAGATTTGCTGGTAAAAATGGCAGCTTTTCTCGGGGAACGCAGCTGTGAATTATGTCAGCTTACATGGCAGAAGGCTAAACCTTCAGTCGGAGGGAGATATCCTTATCCTGTGTTTTCACCATTGTCACGTGTAATCCGGATTTGGAAGAGTGGATGTGATGACCATGAGGTACAGGTGTTTGATGAGTTTTATATGGCTTATTTGAAACAGGGATTTCTGGAGAAGGAAGGGCAGGGATGAAGGTAAGAATACCATGGTCATGATTCTGTTAGTACTGGCATTCGTGCCATTTTATTATCTGTGGATGTTCAGGATAAAGCCTTTTTTCATTACAAGAAAGATTTTTCTGTCTATGCATACCGTGGTCTCTATATCCGGAGTATGAAAGTACTGTATTGCATCATGCTGCTATGGCAGCTGTTTTTCTGACGGCTGTTCTGGAATATTATAGGACTTCATGGGATGTATTATGAGGAGTAGTGCTACTCGCAGGTATCTTGGCATGTATGGGGTGTCCTACCTGCAGCAGAAGCGTTTTGTCATTATGGATAGTAAATTTTATTATTGTGGTTTTAAGAAGTGGTATTCAGGAAATATGGAGGAAATTGAGCGGGTAGAGAAGGTGGATAATGGCATTGTCATCCATGCAGGGGAAAAGGAGATGGGGATCCTCTGGTGTTCAGAGAACTATCTCGATCCGCTTCTGAAAAGGCTTCCCGTGAAGATACAGGAAGGGAGTAAGAACTAAATGGGCGGTTACAGTGAATTATAATGAACTTTGTTACAGGAAAAGCTGTTTACTATAGAAAAAGAATATCCAAATCAGCTGCGGTATGCTATAATTATGACAGAGTATTTTCTCAAAAATGCAAAAACACTTATTCCAGGTAACTGCGAAGTTTGGGGGGATGATTTTTATTACAATTTGAGGAAACATTTTCAGTGCAATAGCTTTGAAATGGAGGGGGAAAATGAAAAAAAGTGGGGTATTATCAAGAATAGCATATTGGATCATAGGTATTAGTCTGTTCATCATAGCTGCGACATTTGAGGATACAATGATAGCGTTTCACAAACCTGTTGACATTTATGATGAAGATTTCGAGGGCATCAAACGATATATGGCAGTAGAGTCAGACCTCGACATTATTATATCCAGCTTTCTCGAGGAGACGATCACGCACAAAAAAAACGGTTCGACAACCGGTGTGGACAAATACAACTATTACTCTGTTCCCGTCTTTGTAGGGGACGAGTGTTACTATGTCGCGCTTAAAGTTTCCAGCAACACGGCAGAAGATAGTCAGATCAAAAAGGTTGTAAAAGAAACAATGGCGTATCTGACTTACAGACAGGATACATACGGCGCGGAAAAACTGGAGTTCCAGGGAGGGGTACACAAAACGAAAAAAGATATCTATGAGGATATGAAATCATGGTTTCGGGAAGCAGAATTTTTCGAGAATGACGATGATGTAGAAAAATATGTACTTCCGTATCAGTTAGAGCCAGTTTACTCATTTCAGAGAATGCGTACCATCTCTATCATTGTTGTTTCAGCCGCACTTGCTGGCTTGCTTATGATCGTGATTGACCGTAAGGTGATCTCGGCAAGGCCGCGGCAGTAATCTTTCGATGCTGCCATTCAAACTTCGCATTGGAATAAGAGTATTTTGTTAACGCAGCAGGTGCACAGAGTCATATTAGAAGGAGGGATTTCAGGAATGAAAGTTTTCATCACTTTTGGACCAGTCATAGGTGCAGGTATTCTGGCCGCTTATGTTTTGGCTATGCGAATTTACGTCTGCGTGAAAGGCAGAGATGCGATTGCTCTGATATATAAAAGGATCTATAAACTATTAATTGTCATGGAACTGGTGTTTTGTGCGATTACTTTTCTGGTGCCGCGTGTTACAGGAAAGAGTTATCTTCCAGATGGAGCAACACGAGGAGGAGTTGTTGTTAGTACAAAGAGTGCATTTAAGATATCTTACAAAGAGTCAAACAGGGGATACAGCGATACATTGGAGCTGGATGAAGAAGATTTGGAGAGAATGAGAGTTCGATGCAGCTGTGACGAAGGACGTGTTTATCTGCAGATACAGCAGGAGAAGGCATGGAAAGAGGTTGACATTACAAATACGGACAGCCTGCTGGACATGACAGATTTCTGTCCGGGAAGAATTACATTTACCATGGTGAATGAAAATGGCAGGAATGTTGACTTTGAATTGGAATGGATGGAGACGTGAAGCAGGACTGTTAAACTGATGCTGCAGTATGCGGCATGATACGACGTTCTTTCTTTGCGGTTTCTTGATAAAGACATTTTGCAGTTCGGGCACAAATTGTGCCAAAATCAGGCAGGGCGTGATCCATAACCGGCAGTTTTGTATGCGGATGTTATGTATCGATTAGGTACTTGATAATTTTGGGGAAATATATTATAGTTATGAATGGTAACAATGTATAAATTTGTATGTTTCAGACACAATAATACAAAAGTGTCACGATAATGAATGACATAAGAGGAGGAATCGATCATGGCAGAGATAACCAAGGATATGACAATTGGTGAGATTTTGAGGACAAAGCCGGAGGTGGCGCCGGTGCTCATGGATGCGGGAATGCATTGCTTAGGCTGTCCTTCCGCGCAGGGGGAGACCCTGGAGGAGGCCGCAATGGTTCACGGTATGGACATTGATGCGCTGATGGACAAGATTGCAGCGCTCGCATAAGGATCACGACAAAATCAATAACATATAAAAAGTCCGCGATGTCTGTCGCGGATTTTTTATGGACATAATCGTAAACCATTAATGAAAGAATCGCTCACACGAACCCCCTGAATAGAGCGCGTCTGCGTATATTTAAACCAGAGACAATGCCTGAATGGCGTTATCCTTGATAATAGGTTCAAAATGTTCCTCCATATAGGCCTCACTTGCGGAAGCGAGCTTCTCAGGATTTCCATATTCGGAAAGCATATTGCAGATTTTGTTAAACTCCTCGGGTGTGTGGTCGGATTGTGCCACAACCAGCAGGTATCCAGAAGTCTTTTCATTCTTATACAGAGAATTTTTTCCATTGTAGTGCTGCACCAATATATGGGCGAGGCGCGTTACCTGATTGAGAGATTCAAACCCATAGATGCGCGTTAAATCAATGCCAATTGCCTGTTTTGCAGTATTGGCAGACCTATGTTTTGCTCTTTCTGCGCCGTTCAGCGTATTGGCAGAGCCGACGGCATTGTCTGCGAGATGATTGTCGTGGATCTTCTTAAAGAGATCAAGCACATCGTCAGCGCCCTCGGAGAGACTCTGAAGCATACTGTCAAGTGTACTTCCGAGGTCGTCCTCTTCATATTCATCATGAACAGATGGTGCAAACTTTGAGAAACGTGTGTCAAGTTCCTCGGGATCTTCAACTTTGGTGATCACTAAGACAATACACTCCGAATTGAGAGGTATTGCTTCTATCATAAGTGGAATATCGTCAGCATCAAATCCAAATTCATAAGAGGCCTGCTGCATCATATCGCGGAAAAGGTTCTTTGCTTTCTCTGTGCCGTAGGCAAGCTCACTAATCTTGAGCTCGCGGTCTGCCAGATCCGCCTTTGTAAGCGTGCAGCGAATTTGATGGTCATTTACTTTTTCGATTTTCATATTATTCACATCCTCACTATTTAATATTACCTTGTGTTCCCAAACCACTTCCAGGTTTGGGCGCGGGATCCGGTCAGCTATGGCTGACAGACCAGCGCATACATAGTGTCCGCGTATTTTCCAGCCGGCCCTTGCAACAGACATCAAGTGACTGACCTTCTCACATATATTATAATGTAGAGATGTTTTAGTCAATAGGACAGGAGCACTGTTTTTAAAAAATTTATTTTAATGCCATAAACCGGTAAACGTGTAAAGTACGTATTTTAGTCTATATAT
>CAMWXA010000334.1 GCA_947178035.1 uncultured Lachnospiraceae bacterium
TAATTTTGGATAATTAAAAAACGAAGTGTCTCACTAAAGCACATCTATATATTTCAGAACTCGATGTAATAAAAAACTGGCAATCTCTATATCATTGAAAGACAACATTCTCCACATATTCACCCACCACAATATTTGCCTGTTCCAGGCTCTCAGCGCGAACGCCATCACGAAAAAAGGCCTCAATTTTAATATTTTCCACATAGTTCTGATCATCATACCCACAGATAAGGGAAGGTTCCTCTCCCTGCCCGGACATCACACGAATCTGTTTCAGCCACACTCCGCTAATCAGCCTGCCTGGTGCTGGATTGTAATCCTTATTCCATCGAACCTGAAAATCCAACACTTTACCATGGGCAAACGGCTCAATTCTAATATTGCGGTAAGTCACATTGCGCACTACATTTTTATCTCCGGCATTGATGCACATCGCACCAAGATAGTCTACTTGATATTCGTGATGCTCCAAAATATCAATATTTTCAAAAAGGATATCCTCAATCACATCACCATCTTCCTCATGAGCTCCATGGGTGCCAATCATCAACGGATGCGCCACATCCGCCCACACGCAAAGATTCCGAACCGTAATGTTCCTACTGTCGCCCCGATTGTCCCAGCGACTTCCATAAATGGCGATACAGTCGTCAGAGGTACGCAGAAAACCACCGTCCACAAGAATATTCCGACAGCTCATCATGTCAATTCCATCACTCCACCCTTCACAGCTGAACGATTTTATGTTGTGAATCGTCACATTCTCACTATCCCCTATAAAAATTGTGTAATGGGGTGGGTTAACAAACATCAGATTCTCCACTATTACATTAAGGCAGTGACTCAGGCGCAGCCCGTTCACGCCTCCAAATCGTTCGAAGTTTGCCAGTTCGATCATTCCTCTGCCAAATATATGAATATCCTGAGCGTGCTCACACACCAGCGCACCTTTTAAAATCGCTCCTCCTTCCAAATAGATTCTCGTATGAGAGGGAATACGCCAGAGGCAATCCGTCACATAATGAATTCCTGCTTCAATGTACACCAGTCTTCCTTCTGGCATATTACGGATGACTTGGTTTCTATAATCTCCTACGCTCTCTCCACGGCCAGAAGCGCCTTTGATCAGCAGAACATTTTCACCCTGCCTGTCCGGCTTCTCCTCAATTTCTCCTGCGAACAGATGCAAATTGTGAAATCGCTCCTCATTAAATTCAATGGACAGATTTGCCGGGTGATCCAACACAAAGCTGACACGCTTTGGTTCTACCACCGACTCCATTGCCTGTGAAAGTGGTCTGATATCCACCCTGTAGACCTCACAGAACCGTATGAACGTCACCTCGACTTCCACTGCCCCCTGAAAATCAAAATATGCCATTGAGGCTAGCCTTACATCATGCATATCAACCTTTACCTGATAGCAGCCCACCTCCTGCCACGACTTTTCCCCCAAGGGGCGAACCCTTAAAATATAATCCCTCTGCATCGCTGCCCCATCCGGAACAGGATAAACAACTACTCTGTTTTTCATCTCATTCTCACTTCTCTACCACATAAAACTTTCTGCACCACTTAACTTATAGATTGCTTCTATATAAAAATAATCCGCATATACCATCGTAAAATGATGTCTGCTGTCATGGTATGCCCCAGAACAATTCTGCACAATCGCATCACAATTATGGCTCCAGTCAGCTCTTGTTTCCGTGATCGCCTTCAATATTTTCACTGCCGGACGCAGATAAATCTGTTTTTCGTTTTCCTGAACAAAGTTTGCCAGTTCGATCAATCCTCCCGCAATCACGCAGGCGCCACACGTATCCTCCAGTGACGGTTCTATAGGCTGCCTGAAATCAACAGGAATGATGCCGCTCTCTGGAATATTGGCAATACAGTAATGTGCCACTCTCTTTGCAGTGTCGAGATACTCCTCTTTTCCTGAATTTGTGTAGCTGTTCACAAAACCATAAAGCGCCCAGCCTTGCCCACGCGTCCATGCGGAACCTTCCCCATATCCCTGACCGCCATGGCTCTTTACAAATACTCCTGTTTCTGGATTAAACTCCCCGATATGTATAGACGAACCGTCTTTTCTGATAAAATGCATCATAACACTGTCCGCATGACGCATTGCAATATGCTGGTATCGCGGATCCCTGGTTTCCTTTGATGCCCAGTACAACAGGGATATATTGAACATACAGTCAATGATCGCCCAGCCTCTGGTGTCCTGATTCGGCAAATCATTCCATGCACGAATATAATTTCCCTGCGGATTAAAACGCCCAGCCAAAAGGTTGGCAGCGTGCAGTGCTGCCTTTTTTGCACTGGCATTTCCTGTAATCTTGTAATCTGCCACTGCAGTCGGCATAAACATAAAGCCCACATCATGATGAATCCCATAGAAATCCGAAAAAGTCTGTTCCAGCTTTTTCTCACAATTTCTTGCTATGGCAATGTAACTTTCATTCTTCGTATCTTGATATAGCAGCCACATAATGCCTCCCCAGAATCCATTTGTCCACCAGTTCAGTCCATCATCATTATTCCAGTCCATTGTGCTGTCACTCCGGTCATCATAGTTTCCATTTTCATCCGTCGTGTAGGGAATCTTATCTTTATTCTTCTCACTTACCCAGTTAATTTTTTCCCTGATTTTTTCGATTACATCTGCAGTCCACTTCTGATTATCCATATCCATCCTCCTTTTATGATTACCTATGGGTTTATGTTTCTTGATTATACTATAAAGATTTGACTTACTGCTAACAATGACCTATAATGTTATTAACTGACATTTTATGCTTTTTTGATTTATATTGACACAAGCCTATCCTGTTCATCACTGGAGGAAAATTATGATAAGAGTATTTAACTGTGGACACAATTCCCATCACAAAAAGCCCTGCGACATCCTGCATCCTGCTGGGCTTAATAACTATTTTTTTCTGCTTGTTAAACAATATGCGTGGATTTATGAGAATAACGAAAAACGCACTGTTATGCCAAATTCCGTACTGCTTTTCCCTCCCCACATGCCGATTCATTATGGCTGCGATACCGCTGACTATAATGATGACTGGATTCATTTTGACCTATATGATTCTGATACTGATATTCTCAATACATTCAATTTCCCATATAGTACTATTCTACAACCCCGCGATTTTCACAGGCTGTCTGATTATGCGAATTTAATCTCTAATGAATTCCACTTTGATGGAATCTATCAGGAGTACGTTATTGACAAACTAATGCATATTTTTCTGTGTGTTCTGAATGAAGAATTGAGGAATGCAGATGAATTGTCAGTTGTTCCGCCAAAATACTATCGTGAATTCGCCAAAATCCGTACTCAGATATACAATTCGCCCTCCGCCGATTGGTCAGTCAATCAACTCGCAGACACGTTGTGTCTGAGTTGCTCACACTTCCAGCACCTTTACAGGCGCTTTTTTAACTGTTCCTGCCAACACGATATCATACTCGCCAGAATCGCGCTCGCGAAATTTTATCTCACTACGACTGATATAAGCATCTACCAGTTAAGCCTCTTTTGCGGATATGAGACTGACCTGCACTTTATGAGGCAATTTAAAAAATACACAGGTGTCACCCCATCGGAGTACCGTATACAAACACGCGTCAACACATAGATTGCCGTTTCTAAACACAGAACCTGTCAATTTCTTCAAGAAACTCGTCAGCTCTCTCCACATGGATATTCATCTACATCATACAATGCCCCCAACATGCCTAAAAGAGCCTTTGCATTAATCACAGATCCACATACAGGACTACTTTATTTATTGGCAGAGTTTCCACTTCTTATTTATCTTCCCTGTCTTGAATATTAAAGTAATAACTTCCTTGCACAGGCCACGGTGAACCATACCATAGTCCACCTAACCTGCGCACTGCCCCCTTGGTGCTTATTTTAAGATTTCAAAGAGCAGACTGCTCCTGCCTCCATTTTCACGCCATCGCTGTTTCTTGCGGATATAACCGCTTTCCTCCAAATCACGGACTGCACGTTTGACCGTGCTGACAGAAAGATGCAGCTCCTTTGCAATGGTACCGATTGCTGGATAGCAGAATCCTTCTTTGTTCGCGCGATTTTGTAAATATATGTATACAGCTATAGCTCTGTGGGGCAGGTCTGCCTCATATATTCTTCTGTCATATGTCATGCTTAACCCCATTTCCTTTTCCTAATCCTCTGTCCGCAAAGGATGACGGACTCTTGCCACGTTTTCATTCATCTGTGTCTGCTGAATCCCTCCACCCCTGTTTGACACATTCTGTCCTGTGTTTTCCTGTTCTTCCTCCACACAGCACATATACCTGCGGACAATCTCCTCCTCAATCTCCTGCTTGTCCGCATACGCTACTTTTCTTGCAGATTTCTCCTCAATCTCATAGGGTTCTTCAAAAGTGATTCCCCATTTTAAAAACAGTTTCAGTTTTGTTTTCATGGGGTGACAGCCTGTCTTGGACACAATAAAATTTCCTTTGGGCAATGATTTCAGTTCGTCGGGTGTCATGAGTGGCCTCTGCATCATCTGGAGGGACTGGCTTGGATCATTCTTTCCCCGACTGATGGAACCTGACAACACGGTTCTGTTTCCAAGACTCTTTGATAATACTTCCGCGGATTCTGAATTGGGCGCAAAGCCGCCAAAAATAGTGTCCTGACAGTTATCTATAATAATCTCTGCCCCTTCTTTTCCGTAGTTTTTATTTAACTGTGCAAAGGATTGTATCATCGGCACAATGCTCACCTTTCTGGAACGCGAAGCTGAGAACATCATCTCCGCACTCTCAATCTTTGGTATTGTTCCGACTTCGTCCCAGTAAAAAACGACTCTGTTATCCAGCTTCCCTCCATTCTCGTCTGCTACCACCAGTATCTCCCTGTAAAGCTGCTGCAAAATCAGAGAAATAATAAAGTATTTGGTGTTGT
>CAMWXA010000335.1 GCA_947178035.1 uncultured Lachnospiraceae bacterium
ACTATGCGCCCTTCATTTGGCACAAATCTCCCACAAATTGTGACGCACATCTGACGGAAAGCATTTTTCAAACACGCTCTAGGGACACCGCAAACACAAGAAAATTCTGCCTTCCAAATATCTTGACAATATGTGGCTCAGAGATATGGTCTTTACGCTTGAAGGAGATGTTAAAATAGAAAGACATGTCAAAAAAGAAAGAACAGAAACATATCATAACCATATTGACGCTGTGTGAAAGATGATTATAATGAAAATAGATTATTATGCTGGGGAGAAGTCTTTCTGTAGCTATAAATGAGCAAATTTAAAAGTTTACCAAATACTTATCCGTAGCATAGATAAATGCACAAATAATATACATGAAAAATGCATAATGCACACAAAGATATTCTTATGAATGCTTGTATATTGTTTCAGATCAAGATAATTCAATTTTTCTTGTGCTTTTTTCGGAATTTGCTCAATTATAGTCTGTAGGATGGTTTATTATTAAAGAAAAAACTCTATGGCAGTAATTAAAGTGAAAGCAGAATGTAAGATTTCGGATAATATTTGTTTGGAGGATGGGCATGGAACAGTCTGTATTTGAAAAAATATATGAGGTGGTAAAGCAGATTCCATATGGACAGGTTGCTACTTACGGACAGGTCGCTGCGCTTGCGGGGAACAAACGATGGGCAAGAGTGGTCGGTTATGCGCTGCATGCCAATCCCGACCCAGAGCATATACCCTGTTACCGTGTTGTCAACAGGGAAGGCAGGGTTTCGGATGCGTTTGCTTTCGGAGGTGGAAACCGTCAGGTGGAGCTTCTGAAAGCAGAGGGCGTGGAGTTTGCAGGGGACTGCGTGAAAATGGCGCAGTACCAGTGGGAAAGGCCGGTGTACTAATATGATATATCTTACTCATTTTGAGTTCCCACAAAGGGAAAGAGAGTATGATTTTACAATGAGACAGAAGCGAACCTGTTACGATACGGTGTATCCTTTTCTGATATTGTCAGCGCACCAGCTGAGAATGCTGGACTTTGAGGAAGTGACAATCCTGTATGGAGGAAATGGCTCAGGGAAGACGACCGCATTGAATGTGATTGCAGAAAAACTGGGGCTTGAGCGTGATACGCTGTACAACCGCTCGAATTTCTTTGGAGATTACACACAGATGTGCTCCTATGAAACTATCGGAAAAATACCGAAGGACAGCAGGATTATCACGAGCGACGATGTGTTTGATTTCATGCTGAATCTGCGCTGCATCAACGAGGGAATTGATCGAAAACGGGAGGAATTGTTTGAGGAGTATCAGGAGGCAAAATATTCCCGTTTTCAGATGCGTTCACTGGATGATTATGAACAGCTGAAAAAGGTAAATTCCGCGCGCCGAAACACACAGTCAAAGTTTGTCCGAAACAATCTGCAGGACAATGTGCGGGAGCATTCGAACGGGGAGAGTGCATTTCTCTATTTTGCGGATAAAATCAAGGAAGACGGTCTATATCTGCTCGACGAACCGGAGAACAGCCTTTCGCCGGAAAAACAGCAGGAATTGCTGCGCTTTTTGGAGGACTCTGTCCGCTTTTTCCACTGTCAGTTTGTGATTGCCACACACTCACCGTTTCTGCTTTCCATGAGAGGAGCAAAGATTTATGACCTGGACGAGGAAGTAGTGGACGTCAAGCGCTGGACAGAGCTTGGCAATGTGCGGGCGTATTATGAATTTTTCAAAAAATATGAGAAGGAATTTGAGTGAAATAGCAGGAAAGCCAGTGAAGAAATCAGTCCTGATTAGCGATGTGTATGAGGCCGTTTAGAATTTTTTTGAAAGAACAGTTGTTTGCAAATATTGTGGTCAGCATGATACGGGACATGAGTATTTGTGTGAGGACCATGATTGTAATAGAAATAGTGGAAGATGAGGAGATAACAGGGATGGAATTATCAAAGTATTTTAAAAGCATTATTGATCAGGACAGGTGCGCAGTTGTCATCTGCAATCTGGAGCATGAGATTATTTACATGAATCCGGCTGCGGTGATGCGGTATGCGAAAAGAGGAGGACAGGCTCTTGTAGGGCAGAGTCTGCTGGACTGTCACAACCCACAGTCTGTAGAGATGATCGAAAAGGTTGTTTCATGGTTTGCAGAAAGCACAGAACATAATATGATATATACTTTCCGAAATGAAAAAGAAAACAAAGATGTGTATATGATCGCACTGCGCGATGACAATGGGGAACTGACAGGGTACTACGAAAAACATGAGTACCGGAATCGGGAGACGGCAAAGCTCTATGATTTTAGCAGATAGGGAGCTGCTGAAAAGTGCAAAAGACAGCGTTATAAATTGGTTTTTTGCTGGAAAGGGATAGGAAATGATAAGACAATGATAATTGAAATAACCGATTTTGGCGATTCGCAGCTTGATGTGTATGCGCGGCTTAGTGAGGGGCAGCTCTTAAACCGCCATGAACCGGAAAAGGGACTGTTTATCGCGGAAAGTCCGAAGGTAATCGAGAGGGCGCTTGATGCCGGCTGCGTGCCTGTGTCAATATTATTGGAGAAAAAGCATATTGAGGGGCAGGGAAAAGAGATTATCATGCGTTGTGGTGAAATCCCTGTCTATACAGCGGAGTTTGATGTGCTGACACAGCTGACCGGCTTTAAACTGACACGGGGCATGCTGTGTGCGATGCGGCGTCCAGGAGTAAAAAAGGTCTCGGAAGTATGCGCAGGGGCACGCAGGATTGCGGTGCTTGAAAATGTGATGAATCCCACAAATGTCGGCGCCATTTTCCGCTCGGCAGCAGCACTCAATATGGATGGAATCTTGTTGACACCAGCAAGCAGCAACCCCCTGTATCGGCGGGCAATCAGAGTCAGCATGGGAACTGTATTCCAGATACCATGGGCATTTCTGGACGAAGAAAGCGGGCTGGCAGAATTGCACGAAATGGGATTTACGACAGTGGCAATGGCGCTAAAGAAGGATTCCGTCAGCATTGATTCGCCGCAGCTTATGCAGGAAGAAAAGCTTGCGATTGTACTTGGCACAGAGGGAGACGGACTTGCACCGGATACAATCGCAGGCTGCGATTACACAGTGCGGATACCAATGTCACATGGCGTCGACTCATTAAATGTAGCGGCGGCAAGTGCGGTTGCATTCTGGCAGCTTGGCCAAGGGCATTAGCAATGGAAACACTAACGTTTTGGAGAGGAGGGGGATATGATCATTAGAAAACACTTTCGGTTCACTGGCAGAGTACAGGGCGTGGGATTCCGCTATCGGGCAAAGTACGCTGCAAACGGTATGGGGATTACAGGCTGGGCCAAAAATGAATATGACGGCTCTGTCGAGATGGAGGCGCAGGGACCAGAGGAAGCAATCAACCAGATGCTGGTGATGATTAATAAGAGCGATTATATTGTGATTGACGCTATTGAGTCAAGAGAAATACCGCTCGAGGAAAACGAGTGTTCCTTTTATGTGAGATAAGGAATTGTCTGGAAATGCCATGTGAATTTTTTTGGAAAGTCAGGTATTTGAATAGGCATACTTTGGCAAGCGGATGAAAAGAAGATTGATATTGCATAAAGTAAAAAAGAGATAGGAGTGTAAGATAATGGTAAAGCATATAATATTATGGCAGTTAAGAGATGATTTGTCTGAAAGTGAGAAGACAGAGGCAAAGATTGGCATCAAGGAAGGACTTGAGGCACTCAAAGGAAAAATTCCTGGTTTAATTGATATAAAGGTGGAAATCAATCCGTTGGCATCTTCCAATTCGGAGGTGATGCTCGATTCCGTGTTTGAAAGTGAGGAGGCATTGAAAGGCTACGCAGTGCATCCAGAACACACAGCAGTGGCGGACGGCAAGGTTCGCCCCTATACGAAGTCAAGAACCTGCATGGATTTTGAGAATTGATGCAAACCGGAAAGCGTTATTATTCCTCGCTTTTTGCTGCTGGACAAAAAAAGTTAAAAAAAATGAAAAAAGTACTTGCTTTTTTTGCAAAACTGTTGTATGATTTAATAGTTGTCAGTGATACACATGACAGACAGCTATAATATGACAGTTGAGGCTCGTTGGTCAAGCGGTTAAGACGTCGCCCTCTCACGGCGAAAACAGGGGTTCGATTCCCCTACGAGCTGCTTTACAATTTTATATTTGTAAATACATACATTAAGGCTCGTTGGTCAAGCGGTTAAGACGTCGCCCTCTCACGGCGAAAACAGGGGTTCGATTCCCCTACGAGCTGTTGACTGTTTAAGACAGCCCAACCCATTGAGAACGCTGCAAATACCGAATGTTTGGTGTTGCGGTGTTTTTTATTTATACAAGGACGATTTTGATTTTTGCCGTCTTAGACCGATTTAGACCGTTATAAATCAAAAGTTTGTGGGTATTTTTGTGGGTATACTTTGTGGGTAAAATTTTTAGAGGAATGCTAATTGATTAATAGTCTATAACTCATTTTAAGCCCCAAGTAAGCAATTAAAACATCGTTATGATATTTAATAGGGTATGATCAAATTGTCTGTGTATGAAGCTAAATTAGTAACTGTAAACATGATTATTGTTATAACCATAATAATTTAAGTAATAATATTTTACGATAATAATTATATTTGCAATAAACGCTAGTTCGCTATTTGCTCAGATATTTAGCAATATAACAAGTAAAATCCAAATAAATGTTAGTGTTGCAGAAGGTTATGGCTCTACATGGGAACATGCCACTTGGACTTTTGATGTTGCAATAACAGGAGATACTATAACTATTACACCTCGTAGCACTCCAGATGCTGGACATAAAGATAGTAATGGAATGTGGATTTGTCGTGCATCATACTGGGGATCAAGTGCATCAAAATTACCTTAAACCAGAGTTTAAGTTGGTGAATAGGAGTATACAGCAGAGCAAGACAGAGC
>CAMWXA010000336.1 GCA_947178035.1 uncultured Lachnospiraceae bacterium
TTTGTGTTATGATATTTATTAGATTTGATGAATTATTTCCGTATCATTTATAAACAAATCTTTAGGGGATTAATGTGACGCATAGGATGACCATTCATAGGAAAGGGGAAATATTAGAAAATGAGTGAAGCAAATCCAATAAAACCATACCTGCACCATGCGAAATATTATGAGACAGACCAGATGGGAATTGTCCACCATTCGAATTATATTCGCTGGATGGAGGAGGCAAGGATGGATGCCATGAACCAGTTTGGGATATCTTATCGGAGTATGGAGGAGAGCGGAATCATCAGTCCGGTGGTCTCAGTATCCTGCCAATACAAGAGCATGGTGCATTTTGATGACACAGTGCAGATTCAGGCAAAGGTCGTGAAGTACAACGGTGTGCGGCTTGATCTGGAATACGAGATGACAGACAGCATCACTGGGGAGCTTTGCACCAAAGGGGAAAGCACACCTTGCTTTTTGGATAAGGAGGGGCGTGTCATTTCATTGAAACGTGACTGTCCTGAGGTACATGAGCAGTTTCGGCTGATGTTGGGAAAGTAAAAGTGATATATAGCGAAAGGGGATATGAGAAGAGATGGACATTGCACCAATCTATGAACTTCAAACACGTTTGCGGTCAGCTGCCATCGCAGGAGTTCATTTGTTACAGGAGGATTTTCGGCTGAAGCGTGCGGCGGAGGCAGTGAAACCGTTGGAGGGGGCATCGCCGGTCTTTGCAAAGCTAAACCAGCAGATGGCGGTATTGATGTCTGCGGACTGTGCAAATCCAGTGGCAGTACTGCTGGATACACTCATCCTTGCAGACGCGGTTATCTGTACGCTGGGAACTGTTGACGCAGCGGGGGATATTCAGCCATTGAAGTCTGATACGATGACGGATATGGAGATTATCAATGCGCCGTGCTCAAAAGTGAAAGCATTGATTGATGCATTAACAAACAGCGGCAGTGGAAATTATGCATTTGTGCGGGATATGCACAAAAGTTCTCCTGAGATTTTCAGGGATTACCGTGTGCGTCATGCGATGGTTTGCGCACTCGGGGCTTCGTATGCAGAGCTTGCGGAGATGGTGAAAGAGTGGCTTATGGAAGATGGCGCTTCTATTCTCCCGCTGCTGAAAAAGGGGTTTGATCCAGCAGGAAAGAAGGAGATGCAGCGCAGGCTGGAAGTTATCCATGCGATTGCAGGGGAAAAAGAGAATGATTTCTATCTCCAGATGATTGCAGGCGCAAAAAAAGATATCCGGCTGAAACTGATCAAAATTCTTGGGGAGGAGCCGTCGAATAAGGAGCTCTTTCTCGATATGGTAAATACGGAAAAAGGCGAACATAAACAGATGGTTCTGAACATTCTCGCTGGTATGCAGGATGACAGGATTGATGCGATTTTTGAAAAGATGGCGAAGAAAAAGCCGGAAGATGTCTGCGAATATTTGATCACATCGACAACAGAGGGAGCTTCCAAAATTATAGTACAGATGTGCATGGATCTGCTGCCGGTTGTATTGGAAATGCAGGAAGGTCAGGAGCGCACAGAGGATGAGAAGCTGATAATAAAAAGGTTCTGCAGAAGTGTGGAGGCATTGATTGGCAAAAGTGGGGATGACGTGGTGAACTGCTACAGAATGCTCCTTGCACAGAAACAAAAGCTGGATATGCTGGCGGGTGACGAGATTGCGCATTGTGTTGTGGAGTCCCAGTTTGCGGAAGCCCAGGATAAGAAAAAGAGGCATACTTGGGAAGAGACTATTGGCATGCATCTTGCAATCTCGCTTGTTGCCGGTGACAGCCAACAGATTGCAGCGCTGGCAATGGAACAATATGAAAATCGGGATGGAGAGCGAAAAAATGACAATTTCCTGACAGCTGCCGCATTGGCAAAAATGTATGAGGGCGGCGATTGTACGGTCTGGTATGAGGAGCAGATACAGACCGAAACGCAGCACAAGGACGCAGATGGGAGGCGGAGAGCAATCAGGGCTGCTCTGCGGTATGTGAAGTGGGATGAAAGAAAGCATGGATATATGATGTATGGGTATGTTCATGGCTATCGAAGTGTTTATAATGCTTCCTATGAGGATGGCAATAAGCATTTCCGGCGTATGCTCAAGATTCCAAATGCTGAGCATATTATTCAATGGATGATGAAATATCAGTGGGATGAACTGCTTTATTATTGGACAGACAGGGATAATGAGACCGATTGTGCCAAGATGGGAGAGTGGTTTTACAATAGATTTTTTGATATGGATCCTATGCCGTCTCCCAATGCCAGACACACGATGCTTCGGTATCTGGATTATCTGAATGGCTTCAAGTGGACGAAGTGCAAGGGACTTGCAGAAGTTTTTGCAATGCGGGGACAGCCTTTTTTGGATTCCTATCAAATACAGAGCTTTTTTGAAAAATTACCTGGAAGCAGGGAGGATGCAAAGGCAGAGATGGATGTTTTTATCAAGCTGATCGAGGAGAACAAGATTAAAGGAATTGGTGAAAACGGGACGAATTATTACAAATACCTGCGCGAACAGCTTTTTCCAGAATGATCCGTACAGATACGATATATTTTTTAGGAAGGAATGAAAATCATATGAGAGAAATAACAGAACAGCAGATTTTGGCACTGGCACCGAATGCGGCAGCAGCCTCAAACGGCAGGAAGATATCCCAGAAGGGCGGATTTGTCAAACTCGAGCGGACGCAGGACGATACGCTCTATATGGGAGAGTGCACAGGAAGCGGCAAGAGCAATTATATTACTTCGGCAGATTACATAGACGAAAACAACCCGGTATTTCGCTGCACCTGTCCCAGCAGACAGTTTCCGTGCAAGCATAGCCTGGCACTCATGTATGAAATGCTTGCCAAAAAAGAATTCGGCATTTGTGAAGTTCCAGAGGACATTCAGAAGAAGCGCGAGAAGAAGCAGGCAAAGGAAAACAAGGCAAATGAGGCTGCAAAGCCGGAGAGCGAGATGACCGAGGAGGAAAAGAAACAGGCGGAGAAGAAAAAGGCATCCGCCGCAAGGACTGCCAAAAATGCAAGAGTGAAAAAATTAAAATCTCAGCTCGAGGGACTTGACCTGGTGGAAAAGGTAGTCAATGACCTGATGTCCGCAGGTCTTGGTACAATCGGGGGCGCTTCGCTCAAAACCTATCAGCAGCTTGCAAAGCAGATGGGGGACTACTATCTTCCGGGACCGCAGAGATTGTGCAATCAGCTCTTGATCGAGATCACAGCATTCCAGAAAGATCAGGATGAGTCTCACTATGACGCGGCAATCAGCGTGCTCGAAAAACTGTGGACTTTAATCAGGAAATCACGTCAGTACATCAATGAAAAGCTTGAAAATGACGACGTGACACTGGAAGATACGATATTGTACGAGGAGCTTGGGGGTATCTGGAAGCTTTCAGAGCTGGAAGAATTGGGAAAGAGCAAGAAGAATGCAAGCCTGATGCAGCTCTCCTTCTGGGTGACTTATGACGAGGCGCGGAAAGAGTACATTGATACAGGCTGCTGGGCGGACTTGGACAACGGGGAAATCTTTATGAATTATAATTACCGTCCGCTGAAATCCTTAAAATATGTCAAGCAGGAGGACAGCATCTTTGGTGTTGCAAAGGTGCCGAGTGCGGTGTTCTATCCGGGTGACGGAAATGTCAGAGTCAGATGGGACGGTGCCCAGATTCGCGCGTATGAACAGGCGGATTATGAGGCAGTTTTCCAGCACGCGGTCACTTCTGTCAGGCAGGAGGCAAAAGCAGTCAAAAATTTCCTCAAAAACGCGATGACACAGCCCATGATGATCAAACTGCTTGCATTTAACCGAATCGGCAAAACAGGCGAAGACTTTGTGCTGGCCGACAAGAATGACGACACAATCCTTCTGGGAAATATGCCGGGTATGGAGGAGACGACACTGCGTCTTTCCATGCTTCCAAACGGCGCGCTGCTTGAAAATCAGGTGCTGCTTGGCGCATTTTATTACAATAAGGAGAATCGGAGGCTTATGGTGCAGCCGCTCAGCATTATTACACATGATGCGGTGGTACGCTTGCTGTATTAGAGTATAGCATTACTGCAGCGCGAGCGTGAGACATGAAACAAAGCGGCTGATTTCAGTGTGTTTAAGAGACGTTTCATTCCGAAAAGATGTATATTAAGGAGCAAGAATCCAGATGAAATATTTTAACACAGAAGGAGCCTGTAAACCGCAGGAGCATTATATGGTGAATTTGAATGAAAGGTTTCAATAATAGAGGCTGTAGTGTAATATTTTGGGAGGTTTTGGTTTATGGATAAAAGATTTTTGCGATAAGGAGTTTCAGCAGAGGCTTTTATAAAGGTGGATAGGAGAATGGAATTATCATGAAAAAAACATCAAAAATTATAGGAATTATATTATTTTTGTTGGGAGTTGTGTTGTTATTTGCAACGAGAAATTTTATTGTACCAGCATTTAGCACACCGGTTGACATCACGGAGGAAGGGATGGAAGCAGTTGGTCCAAATACGGCGGTTGAGACAGATTTTGATCTGGTCTTTGAGCGCTTTTCCAGACGAGAGAGCAGGGATTATCATGTGATAACGGTATGGAGCGGAGAGTATGGTTACTTTATTCCGATTTCCATAGCCAGTGAAAATGCGGGCGATTATACCAAGGTCGTGAATGAAACGATGGATTACGCATATGGGTACACCGATGACTATGGAACTGAAACTGTGCATTTCCAGGGTGTTGTCAGGGAGTTAGATGACACGACGGCCGACAAGATGAAAGATTGGTTTCGCGAGAAGGGACTTTTTACACGGGAGTCAGATATGGATGAAGCGATGCTTCCCTATATGCTATATGAGGTTGATCTGACTGGCGCGAAGCAGAATACAATCCTGTTTGCATGGATTGCG
>CAMWXA010000337.1 GCA_947178035.1 uncultured Lachnospiraceae bacterium
CGCATACCAATCAATCGTTTGAAAGTGACCTGCTTTCAAACTTTACCTCTTATTTATGAATCCTTTCATTCGGAAACGTTATCTGCCAACCATCAGAAAATTCTCAATCATCTGTTTTCCAAGCGGCGTCATAATGGACTCTGGGTGAAACTGCAGTCCATATACCGGATTGGTCTTATGCTGCACTGCCATCACAACACCTTTTTCATCAACTGCAGTCACATCCAGCACATCGGGAATCAAGTCCTGATCCGCTGCAAGAGAATGATATCGTGCAGCCTCAAACTCCGCGGGAAGTCCCTGAAAAATCGGACTTTCCCTGTTTACTTTTACCAAACTCTGTTTGCCATGCATCAACTCCGGCGCATAGGTTATCCTGCCTCCGAAAGCCTCGCAGACTGCCTGATGCCCAAGGCAGACACCCAGCAGCGGAATTTTCCCGCCCGCTTCCCTGATCAGTGCCTCGCAGATTCCCGCATCTGACGGCTTTCCCGGTCCCGGTGACAGTACAATATGCGTTGGCGCCAGTCCCATAACCTGTTCCACTGTAAGCGCATCATTCCGCACTACTTTCAGTTCTTCCCTGTCCGCAGCCAACGCTCCGATTGCCTGCACTAAATTAAAGGAAAAACTGTCATAATTATCAATGAGCAGTATCACATCTCTTCCCCCTATTTCTTTTTGCACCGCAGCTTTGAAGATACCGACTGCCGCTGTGCGTCTTATCAGCTCTTCTGCAGCCACAATAGAATATTCAGCAAATTTCCTCCACCTGACGAATTGCCTCAATCACGGCGCCCGCCTTGTTTGCGCACTCCTGATATTCGCTCTCTGGCACAGAGTCCGCCACAATTCCGGCTCCCGCCTGCACATACACTTTTTTTCCTTTTTTGACTGCTGTCCGTATTGCAATGCACACGTCCAGATTTCCACTGA
The DNA here is from genome assembly GCA_947178035.1 of uncultured Lachnospiraceae bacterium. Classification (GTDB taxonomy): domain Bacteria; phylum Bacillota; class Clostridia; order Lachnospirales; family Lachnospiraceae; genus COE1. The sequence goes on from CAMWXA010000337.1 coordinate 937, forward strand.
AATCAAGATATCCGATTGCACCGCCGTAGACACCTCTCGGCACAGGTTCGAGTTCATCAATAATCTCACATGCCCTGAATTTTGGCGCTCCGGAAAGCGTTCCTGCCGGGAGAAGCGCTTCAATAGTATCTCCGCTCGTCTTTTCCTTCGCCAGTTTTCCGGTGACAGTGCTCGCGATATGCATTACCTTGGAAAATCTGTGCACTGCCATGTAATCCTCCACTTTTACACTGCCGTACTCTGCAATTCGGCCAATGTCATTTCTTGCCAAATCCACCAGCATGTTATGCTCTGCACATTCTTTCTCGTCCGCCAAAAGTTCCTTTTCCAGCGCTGTATCTTCCTCCCTGTCCTTACCGCGCTTCCTTGTTCCGGCTACTGGAAATGTCATTAACTTTCCGTTTGTGAGTTTTACCATCGTTTCCGGTGAAGTCCCCGCGATCTGCATATCCTTGGTCTGGATATAGTACATATAGGGCGAAGGATTTGTGGTTCTAAGCACCCTGTAAGCATTTAACAGGCTTCCGTCATAGTCCGCCTCAAAGCGTCTCGAGATAACACCCTGAAAAATGTCTCCCTCCCTGATGTAATGCTTCGTCTTTTCAACCATTCTGCAGTATTCTTCCTCGGAAAGATTGCAGGTAAACGTGGGTGCCGGCAGCGGTTTCTCATATAGTATCGGATCTGTGATTCGAATGGTTTCCACAAAGGCCTCAAGCTCCCCGACCGCTTTGCGATACCCTGCTTCACCGTCCTGCGCCCTGGCGTTTGTGATGAAACAGAGTTTATGGTGAAGCTGGTCAAAGGCGATTAGCCGGTCAAACATCATGAGTTCACAGTCATTGACATCGCTCTGCTTGATCTTAAGTTTTGGTTCCGCATACTGTATCATCTCATATGCAAAATATCCGACCAGACCGCCCGTAAAAGTGGGAAGTCCCTCTATCCGGGGAGACCGATAGGTGTCAAGAATCGTCTGAAGCGCCTCCTTTGGCTTTCCCGGTACGATGCGCACCATACCATCCTCTTTCACCTTTGTAATTCCATCTTTGCAGGAAACGGTCAGCTTTGGGTGATATCCCAGAAACGAATATCTGCCTAAGTTTCCCCCCTCGACACTCTCCAGCAGAAAGTACTGCTCATCCAGTGCCGCGAGCTTTCTCAACATCAGAATCGGTGTGATATCGTCCGCCAGAATCTCTTTACATATCGGAATGTATGTGTAGTCCTTTTCATACTGTTTCGCCTGCTCATATGTCGGCTTGATCATAACCTTATCCTCCCTTTCCTTACGCGGCCCTGTTCAATCGGGTAGGGGAATGCCCTTCTCCACTACCCGCCGCGCGGGATTTCCTCATGCGCCCCTGCGCATAAAAAAAGCTTTCGTCCTAATATCTCTACTAGGACAAAAGCTCTCAACTTCTGCGGTACCACCTAATTTGGCATATCAAAAATACACCCTCTCTACACACGCACCATCATGCGCTTTCCCTTGATAACGGGCGGAAATCCCGTTGGGCATTACTCGAGTCTCCTGACAGCATTTTTACCGCCATCATACGCTCTGACTCTTTGCTCCCACCTTCCCAAGTCCATTCCATATCTCTTTGACTGCCGCAATCCCACCACCTGCAGCTCTCTGTGAGCCTCCCAAAATATGTACTCCTCTTGGTCATCAGTTTCATATCGCTATTTATTTTGAATTTCAAATCTTAAAATAATCATAATCACTTTGTCAAAATCTGTCAAGAGAAAATTTTGAATTTTTTCATATCACTTGACAGGGATATGTTATTATGCTATATTGAACATTGTTCAGTATAGTAAGAAGGAGCGAATGATATGAATACAGTTATCACTTCCAGAGAAGCAATTTTAGACACCTGCCGCCAGCTGGTCAAAGAGCAGGGCTGGCCGGCAGTCAATATCAGGAACGTCGCCGCTGCCTGCGGTGTTTCTGTCGGTTCCATCTACTACTATTTTGATTCAAAAACAGCTTTGACCGCTGCCACAGTTGAAAGCATCTGGTGCGATATTTTCCATTTTTCAGAATCCGAACCGGACTTTGACAGCTTTTTGAGCTGTGTGCAATGGATATTTGACAGCATCCGAAAAGGCAACGAACAATATCCCGGATTTTTCACCTCACATTCCATGAACTTCATAGAAGCAGATAAATCGGACGGCCAACAACTGATGGCGCAGTCCTGGGAACATATGCAGACGAGACTCTGTGCGATTTTAACAAAGGATCAGAAAGTCCGCCCGGAAGCATTTGACGATACATTTCATCCAAAGAAATTTGTAGATATTGTATTTTCTTTGATCCTTGCGGCATTGATACAGCAGAATTACGATGACAGCGCTATTCTGGAAATGATCAGGAGAATGCTTTATTGATTGAAAGAAATTAATCAAAGAAAGAGAGGAAGAAAAAATTATGCAGGCTATCGTAGAAACTTTATTTGACGCAGTATATCTGATTACTGTCATTACACTTGGAATCATCATGATCCGAAAAAGCGGCGGGAACAGACAGTACCGTCTGTTTGGCATTATGGCTGTCGTTCTTGGTTTGGGAGACTCCTTTCATCTGGTGCCGCGCGCCATTGCACTATGCACCACTGGACTCGACAATTTCACCATCGCTCTCGGACTCGGAAAACTCATCACTTCCGTCACCATGACCATTTTCTATATTCTCTTATACTATGTGTGGCGAAACCGCTATCGCATTGACGGCAGAAATGGAATAACAATTCTAATCTTTATCTTGTCCGCGCTTCGGATTATTCTGTGTCTTTTCCCGCAAAACGGATGGCTGAGCGCAAATCCGCCGCTAAGTTGGGGAATTTACCGCAATATTCCCTTTACGCTGCTTGGTCTGCTGATCATTGTACTGTTCTATCAGGAGGCCAAAGCGCAGAATGACACAGCCTTCCGATGGATGTGGCTGACGATCGTACTGAGTTTCGGATTTTATATTCCTGTTGTACTCTGGGCTGATGCGATACCAATGATTGGTATGCTGATGATTCCCAAAACCTGTGCCTATGTGTGGACTGTCCTGATTGGTTATCAGGCAATGCGCCATGAATGATTCCCGCTGCCACGATAAGGAACTGTCCAGAATCAAACCAACAAAATACGTTACAGTTCACTCCCCCCAATAAACCATTGTGAAATGTGACGAAATTTATTTTATACTTTTCCACAATAATTCCAGCCTTAAAAAAGGAAAGTATCCTCATACTTTCCTTTTTTCATTTATATGACCACTTATCCACAAAACTGTTTTAGATAGGTTCAATTTCCCCTGAAAAATATACCATTCTCCACATATATTTCCAATTCCTCACTCTTCTACCTGCACAATGCTTTCTTTTTTCTGCACATAATGCAGAAAATGTTCCCAACTTTGAAATCGAATCCCAGCCATTATTCATCCTCCTCTAATCGCCCTGGTTTTTTGTAGTGTAAACCAGCTGAATCTTCTGACCTCTCACTTCTATGTATGACACGTACCAGCTCCTTGGTTTTCCTTTCCTGCTTTTTGTCAATATCTCATCCATGTGTTCTTTCACTTTTATTTTGTTGGGATACATTCCGACGACATCCTCTATTCCGTGGTAATCGTCCCTGAGCTTATCCAGACATACAATAAGAAATCCTTTCTTTCCCAGTTTCTTAAAACAGAGGATGTGGTATAGCTTCCTCATCACTTCTTCCGGGATTTTCCGCTTTCCCAGATAATCATTCAGTTGCTTCAACAGGTTCCACTGGCTCGCTGTCCTGATTCGAACCGCTTTTTTCATCTGATTTCTTTTCTCCTTCCTCTTTTGCAGGTTTCAATATTTTTTCTGACTGCTTTCCATCTCTGGCCTTTGCCGTTTTTCCTGACATTTTTTCACCATTAGTCTTTTCCGTGGTGTCCGACACTCTTTCATCACCCGTTTTTGCTTTCTCCTTCT
>CAMWXA010000338.1 GCA_947178035.1 uncultured Lachnospiraceae bacterium
GTCTGTGTCCATATACTGCCCAACGGTCTGCCGATGGATGCCGCAGATCCGCTGTCTGATAAAACGGTGATACTTCCGGCGGTTTTGCTTGCTGCCGCCTGGTATGCGGGGATAACGCTGGCTACGGCGTTCTGGTTTGAGAAACGTGAGGTGTGATGGATGTGCTTTTGGTTGGGGAGATGGAGAGGACGATGAATGTAAAATGTCATATAAAAACGGAGCTGTATAAGCTGTCGCATTCCGGTCTGATATGGATTCATATTTTTGTGCCGCTTGGTGCAGTGAGTGTGTTTCTGGTGTATTACAGGTTTGCGGCGTGGAGTGAACTTGGGAAGGTGACTGGGTATCTGCAGATATTGTCGATTGCGTACCCTGTTATCATTGCTCTTGTTACGACCATTGTATCTGATTTTGAGATGCGGGCAGGGCATTGCCAGCTGGTATTGATGACACCCTGTCACAGGAGTATTGTCCATATTGTAAAGCTGTCTGTCCTGCTTGTATGCGGTTTCCTGTCCTGCTTATTGGCGGTTCTTGGCTTTGGCGTGGCATTCCGGCTGATGGGAAATATCCGTTTTTCGATTTCATTTTTTGTGAAATCGGCAGTACTGCTGTTCTGTGGAAATATCCTTCTGTATGAGATCAGCTATCTTGTCAGTTTTGGGTTTCCGAAGGGAGCGGGGATCGGACTTGGGATTGTAGGAAGTCTGGTCGCGGCGCTGATGCAGACGGGGCTGGGCGATGCGGTCTGGTACTGTGTGCCCTGCGGAATATCCTTGCGCTGGTGTAGTCTGTATGCGCTGAGTCAGACAGAGCATGCGAATTGGATATACGATACAGATGTGAGGAAAAGTGTTGTATTTATGGTGATATCAGGAGTGCTGTTGTTTGTGCTGCTGATCTTCTGGGGAAATACGTGGGAGGCAAAGGCAGCTATGGAGGAGTGGGATTGAGGTATTATGGCACACATTTTAGTGATTGATGACGAGAAGGATATCTGTTGTCTGATTGAGAGGGTTCTCGGCCGGGACGGACATACAGTGACGGCAAAAAACAGTGCAGCGGGATTAACGGCGTCGGACTTAAATCAGTACGATCTGCTGCTCCTGGATGTCATGATGCCGGGGATTGACGGTTTTTCCTTTTGTTATCAGATACGCAGAACGGTGGACTGTCCTATTTTGTTTCTGACTGCAAAGACGATGGAGCAGGACATCGTGGAGGGATTTGCGGTGGGGGCTGACGATTACATCAAAAAGCCCTTTGGCATCGCGGAGCTTCGCGCAAGGGTGGCAGCGCATCTGCGGCGTGAGGGCAGAGAGCATCATCAGACGATTACCAGTGGCCGGTTTCATTTTGATCTGTCTGCCAGGGTATTGCAGATCAAGATTTCCGATACGGCGTTTGAGGCAATTCCGTTGACAAGGAGCGAGTACCAGATCTGTGAGTACTTGGTGCGCAATAAGGGACAGGTGTTCTCTCTGGAAAAGATTTTGGAGGAGACGCTGGGGTATGATTCGGAGAGTGATGTCTCCGCGATCCGTATGCATATCAAGAATATCCGCAGCAAATTTGCAAAATATTCCGCGTATGCAGAGTGTCCGATCAGCACGGTCTGGGGGGTAGGGTACAAATGGCAGTGAGCAGGGGTCATAATAGGAAAACGATCAGTCTGTATCAGTTGTTTCTGCGATATCTGGCAATGTTCTGTCTGACGACAATATTGCTGGCAGGGGTAATTCTGCTCTGTGTGGAGGTTGGATTTCAGAGCGGATTTGTGCTGCCGGCCAATCATGCGGAGCGGGCTGTAAAAGAGGTGAAAGACAGGATTGCCCAGAGTGAGTCCTTTGACAAATCGCTGATTCCTTTTCCGTGCACCTATATTTTGATTGATTTAGAAGGAACTATTGTGGAGAGTGATATGACTCCCAGGGAGATTGAGCAGGCGCTGGAGCGAATCAGAAGACAGCTGAACCATACAGCGTGGAGCGCCATACACCAGTATGCGATGATTGAGAGAGTGGATTCGGTCTGTGTTGTCTGCTATGATATTCGCGCGCACTTTGCATCGCCTGTGTTACACAGGTGGTTTCCGAATCCGGAACTGCTGATTCCGCTCATTTTTCTGGTGCTGTTTCTTCTGAATGCGCTGGTGGCGGCAGTGCGGTTCGGACGGAGATTAAAGAGGGAATTGGAGCCAATCGTTGAGACGGTGGACAGGATTGCAGGGCAGGAACTAAATTTTGAGAAACGACTGACTGGGATTCGGGAGTTGAATGCAGTTCTGGATTCCATAGAGGAGATGGGCGCGACGCTGGAGGAGTCCTTAAAGGCTCAGTGGGAGATGGAGCAGAACCGGAGAATGCAGATATCGGCTGTCGCGCATGACATCAAGATTCCGCTGACCGTGGTGAAGGGGAATGCGGAGCTGTTGTTGGAGGAGGATTTTTCCGGTGAGGACAGGGAGCTGCTGCAAGGAATCTGCACAGGCACAGGCAAGATCGAACAGTATCTCGGGCTGCTTAATGAGGCTGCAAAAGCGGAAAGTGCAGGCCAGCTGCGGGCAGAGTATTTTTCTGCGGCGGAATTGCTCGATGAGATTGGGCGGCAGGCGGAAGCACAGTGCCGGAGGAAGGCGATCGGGCTGATTGTTGAAAAGAAAACCCTCCCGGACACTTTTTACGGAGACAGGGAACTTCTTGTTCGGGCGGTTTCCAATATTCTTGACAATGCCGTTGAGCACACACCGGAGCAGGGAGCGATTGAATTGTCTGCCGGGGGCAATGCAGGGCAGCTTGTGTTTCGGGTGACAGACAGCGGAAAGGGATTTTCGGACAGCAGCTTGCGATTTGCCGTTCAGCAGTTTTATACGGAGTGTGAGGAACGGTCGGGAAAGCACTACGGATTGGGGCTTTTTATTGCGGATATGGCGGCGCAGAAGCATGGGGGCAGACTGGTGCTTGCGAACAGACAGGATGGGAGAGGTGCGGTGGTCACGTTGGCGGTCAGAAGCGTACATGAAAAAGAAGATTAATTACTATAAAAATAGTACAGAAAGGTTGCATAATTTGTTCTGCACTGTTATACTATAGAAATAGTACTAACGATGGAGGAAAAACATGACAGAAGCAGAATTAGAAATTATGGAAACACTCTGGGCGAAAGGGGAACCAGTCTTTCTGGGGGAGCTTTTGGAGATTTTTAATGCGAGGACGCAAAAAGATTGGAAGAAGCAGACCATCAATACCTTTTTGTTCAAGATGCAGCAAAAGAATCTGGTCACGGCAGTAGAGGGGGGGCGATTCAAGAAATATCTGCCCGCAATCACCAGAGAGGAATATCTGGAGGAGACATCAAAAGCCTTTTTGGACAGAAATTACGGAGGTTCCTTTGCCAGGATGCTCACTACTTTGAACGGCGGAGCAAAGCCGGACGAAAAGGAGATAGAGGCGTTGCGTGAGGTGCTGAGAGGGTGGGAGCAGGAATGAGGTTATACGTACATATTTGGTAATATGGAAAAAGTGCATTAAAAAAGACATCATAGAGCGTGATTCTATGGTGTCTTTTTTGAAAAAGCAGAGTCCTTGGAATCAAGCATTCATTCATCTTGAAACAGGATTTTGAATAAATCCCGCAGTCCCTGCCGGTATGCGATTTTTTCGCATATGGCAGTTGTTTCGCTTGACAGGATAAAGTATTGGTCAAGCAGTTCCTGCTGCTCTTTCGTCATTTCCATTTTCAGCTTTTCATAGATTTCGTTTGCAGCAGACAAGGCTTCTTTGTATTCTGTGTTTTCATGAAGCGCAGTGTCCAGATGGTCTGCCATTAGGTGTTCTATAATATCAAAAGTATTATCGCTCATAGTTCATTATGCTCCTTTCAAATTTTTAAATCGTTAATGATTCGATTTCTAAATAATTCCTTAAATTATCGCAGTAATCGCAAATCCTTTAAAATCTCTGCACAGTTCAGGATTCCCTTCTTGTAGATGGCTTGCATTTCTTTCTCATGAATCAAATCTTCTGTGTGAATCAGGTTGTCGACAATTTGTCGCTGTTCTGTTGTCAGTTCCAGTGTTTTGTATGTGTCACTCAAATTTGTCACTTGCTCCATTAAATTTTGGTATTCATCATCGTCTGTTAACAGTTCGTTTTTATGGTCTAATGCGGCATCATATATTAGCTCGAAGAACTCGCTCATTGTTATCTCTCCTCTTAATCATAAATTATAGTTTTGGTAATAATACCATTATAACTCACTTGTTTCCATTTTGGAACCAAAATTGTCGTATTGTCGACAAAAATGATTAGGGGTGATGTTATGGCGGAGCGTGTGAACCAATATCGTAATCCTTTAATCGGTTCCAACATTAAAAGATTACGGAAGGAAAAAGGTATGAAAGCTACAGAGGTTGTTGCAAAATTGCAATTGCTCGAAATACCAATTACGAGAGGAACTTTCTCAAAAGTTGAAAATGGCTATAACAATCCATCGGTTGATCTCCTGATTGCCCTGACTCAGATTTTAAAATGTGATTTCAATGCATTTTTTGAACGATAGAGACAGATTTACAATATCAAAAGAGTAAATCTGTCTTTTTATGTACACGGGCAACCAAAGGAAGTATGTCAGCTGGAGTTCGCGGGTGCACGGCGCGCGAGTAGAGAAAAGTCATCCCCCCTGCTCGATTGCACAGATTTGTACAGTGGAAATGCACGGTCGCACAGCGAGTTAGTGGAGAAGGCTGTTTTCTGCTCGATTCAATCTTTGCTCGGAAACCGATAGATTTTGCCGGAGGGCTATGTTATACTAAAGGAAATAAGGGACTGAGAGGGGTAAAGGGGATGACACGCTATTTCAATACGGAGGGGCGCTGCAGGCCAGACCAGCATTATATGG
>CAMWXA010000339.1 GCA_947178035.1 uncultured Lachnospiraceae bacterium
CTCCCTGACTGACACGTGTTCATACCCGCCGCCTGGACAGACCAAAACCATCGGCCGCCTGCGCTCTCCATAAGTATCTGCATAATCTTCCTGTATATAAAGTGACAATGACGCCTGCACTGTCCCTTCAACTGTTATCTGTATATTCTCATATTTCATACCAATTCTAATCCCTTTCCTGCTATTCTGCCCGTTCGTATTCGATATTTTCTCTTTTCATCTGGTATAAGTCAATGACTCTCTGCACGCGCTGTCTGACCACATCCTCCTGAAACGGTTTCTGTATATAGTCAGCGACATCATAGTCGCACGCTTTGTGGATATTCTTATCATCTACATTGGAGCTAATCAGTATCACGGGCACACTGTGCAGTGCTGTCTCCTTCATATATTTTAGCACCGCAAAACCATCACATACAGGCATGACGATATCAAGCAGCACTGCTGCCACCTCCTCGCGTTTTTCTTCCAGTACCTCCATTGCAGCACGCCCGTCCTGACACTCTATAATCTCATAAGAATCCTCAAAAATACTTTTTAACACATATCTGTTGACCGCCTTATCATCGACAATCAACATTTGGGGTTTTTTCTGAATCGCTGGTTCCTTTTTTCTTCTCATCTGTAAATCACATCCATCAAATCTTCGTTATATTCTTATCATTTTTTATTTACTGCTTTCCTAAGCTTTGACTTCAGTCTCTGCAGCGCATTGTCCGTGGACTTCTCATCCCTCGACAATACTTTTGCAATTTGCGAGTAGCTCATACCTGTTATGTACAAATCAAGCACCTGTTTCTCAAAGCTGCTCAGTTCCTTCTCGATGATCGCTTCAATATCAGCCACATTTTCCTTATCAATCATAAGCTGCTCTGGATTTGTCTCCACTGCCGATGCGATCACATTGACAAGCTCTGTACTATTCCCGTCACTCTCCGTTTCCGCCATGTCTGCATAAATGGATATGTATGTGTTGAGCGGCGTATGCTTTTCCCTGCGCGAAGCTTGTACAGCCTTATACATCTGGCGTGATATACACAAGTCGGCAAACGTATAAAAACTGGCATCCCGCCCTGCGTCATAATCCCGCACAGCCTTGAACAGTCCAATCATCCCCTCCTGGATGAGATCCTCATTGTCGGCACCGAGAATATACATCGATTTTGCCTTCTTTCGAACCAGGTTCTTGTACTTATCCATAATGTAGTCCGTTATCTGCCGTTCGCCGCTCCTCAGCTTGTCAATCAATTCCTCGTCTGTAAATCCTTCATATCCGCCTGGCATCATTAACCTCCATGCACACCCTGCATCCGCTGTCTGACAATCTCATATGCGAGTACACCTGCTGCGACAGAAGCATTCAGGGAATCAATATCACCCTTCATTGGAATCGATGCCACAAAATCACATTTCTCTCTGACAAGCCTGCCTACACCATCTCCCTCGCTTCCAATCACAAGCCCAATCGGTCCTGTCAGATCGAGCTGGTACATCGTCGTGCCGTCCATATCTGCACAGACAAACCACAGCCCTGCTTTCTTGAGCTCCTCCATAGTCTTTCCGAGGTTTGTGACCCTTGCAACAGGCGTGTAGTTCAGCGCACCTGCCGAAGTTCTGGCTACCGCAGCGGTAAGCCCCGCCGCGCGGTTCTTCGGAATGATAACGCCATGCGCCCCCGCCAGGTTCGCGGTTCTGATAATCGCACCCAGGTTGTGTGGATCTTCGATATTATCCAATAGAACGATGAAAGGATGCTCTTTCTTTGCACGTGCTGCTGCAAGAATATCCTCAACCTCAGCATACTCATAGGCCGCCGTGTACGCGATCACACCCTGATGTTTTCCGGTTTCACTGAGCTGATCAAGCCGCTCTTTTGTCACAAACCGGATCACCGTATCATGCTTTTTCGCTTCCCGCCTGATCGTCTGTATCGGTCCGTCCTGTGCACCGTCCAGTATCATAAGCTTGTCAATCGGCTTTCCCGCGCGAAAAGCCTCTATCACTGCATTTCTTCCCTCTATCGTAAACTCCTCATATCTCATGTAACTTGCAGCACCTTTCTAAATAATATTCCTGTTTGCACATAAATACGTTACATCTCAATCTGTGCCATTTCGATCGCCTGCCTGACAAGCTGCGTTATCCTCACTGTGTCGTCCTTTAGAAAAAGATATCCACAAAGCGCCTCAAACCCAGTCGCCTTGCGGTAATCTGCAAGACTCGCACTCTTGGCTGTCGAGTGAAGCTTTGTATTCTTCCCTCTTCTGTAAATGTCCTGTTCTTCCTCCGTAAAACACTCGTACACCGCATCGACCATCTTCGCCTGTGTCTGTGCACAGACCACCTTTGTCGTGTGCTTATGCAGTGTGTTCGCCGCCCTTTGCCCCTTTTCTACAATCAGCGTCCTTATGATCACCTCAAACACCGCATCACCAATATATGCCAGCGTAAGGGGCGAGTACGTCCGAATGTCGACATCCCCGCCGCCAAACTCCCTGTGTATCTGCGAGAGCATACTCAGTCCGTTTAAGCCTTTCCACTCTAAGCCTTCTTCCATTTCACACCCTCGCGCGTATCCTCCAGCAAAATGCCCTTCTCCAATAGTTCATTGCGGATCGCATCTGCTGCTGCAAAATCCTTTTCCTTCTTAGCTGCCTTTCGCTCCTCAATCCTGGCAAGCACATAGCTTTCCAGCTCTGCATCAATGCTATTGCTGGCCTCCCTTGCAGCGTGCGCCGTCGTCAAATTCAGCGAGAGCACATTATCAAAACTCTCTGCCAGCGCATACTTGGTCGCATCTGACATATCATCCTTGAGCATATCGTACAACACTGTAATCGCCATTGACGAGTTCAGATCATCACACAATGCCTTCTCGAACTTTGTCCTGTACTGTTCAAATTTTGCCGTGTCGACCGTGCCGTTTTTGTCCAGTGTCCCGATCTTCTTAACCAGCTTGTCATACGCAGCGCTTATGTTGTCAAGCACCTCATAAGAAAATTCAAGCGGTTTGCGGTAGTGTGACTGCAGACAGAAAAGACGATAGGCAAGCGGGTCATACCCTTTCGATTCGAGCAATGGCACCGTCAGGAAATCGCCCTTTGACTTGCTCATCTTTCCTTCTTTATCCACTAAATGGTGTACATGAAACCAATAATTGCACCACTTATGCCCTAAGTATGACTCACTCTGCGCAATCTCGTTCGTGTGGTGCGGGAACATATTGTCCACACCACCGCAGTGAATATCCATATACTCACCGAGATGCTTCATGCTGATGCAGGAGCACTCAATATGCCATCCCGGATATCCCACGCCCCATGGACTCTCCCACTTTAATTCCTGATCGTCAAATTTGGACTTGGTAAACCACAGCACGAAGTCGCTCTTATTCCGCTTGTTGGCGTCCTCATCCACATCGTCACGCACACCGACCAGAAGCTCCTTCTCACTCTGGCTGGAAAATACATAGTATTCGTCCAGCTTTGCCGTATCAAAATAGATATTTCCGCCGCTCTCATACGCATAGCCCTTCTGAATCAGTGTCTCGATCATATGGATAAATTCCGCGATGCAGTTCGTGGCCGGCTCCACCACATCCGGTGTTTTGATATTCAATTTCCCACAGTCACTAAAAAAGGCATCTGTGTAAAATTTTGCAATCTCCATCACCGTTTTGTGCTCACGTTTTGCGCCTTTGAGCATCTTATCTTCACCGGTGTCGGCATCACTCGAAAGGTGCCCCACATCCGTGATATTCATCACGCGCCTGACATCATATCCTATATAGCGGAGCGTCTTTTCCAGCAAATCCTCCACAATATAACTTCTCAGATTTCCGATATGGGCAAAGTGATACACTGTAGGCCCACAAGTGTACATCGCCACTTTGCCGTCTTCGTTGGGAATAAAAAGCTCCACCTTTTTCGTCAGTGTATTATAAAAGGACATCTTGTTTTCCATTTCTTCATAACCTCCCATATATGTATCTTTACGTCTCCTCAATCCCCTTTTTCAACTGCCTTACCTGCTGCTCCAGCTCCAGGATACGGTTTGTCATCTCACTGTTTGCATACTGCAGGTTTCTAATATCCTCATTCACCGGATCGGGAAGATCAACCTGGTTCAAGTCCTCGCGCACAAGCTTCTGGTTGTTGCGCCGCACGACTCTTCCCGGCACGCCCACTACCGTACAGTTTGGAGGAACCTCCTCAATCACGACGCTTCCGGCCCCTATTTTGGAATTTTCACCGACCTTAAAGGACCCAATAATCTTGGCGCCGGCACTGATCATCACATTGTCACCAATCGTCGGATGACGCTTGCCATGTTCCTTGCCTGTACCGCCAAGAGTCACCCCCTGATACAGCGTGACATTGTTGCCGACCACCGCTGTCTCACCGATAATCACTCCATTTCCATGGTCTATAAAAAAATTTTCACCAATCTCGGCACCAGGATGTATCTCGATACCAGTCTTTCTGACTGCGCGCTGAGATATCCACCTCGCAAGGAAATAGTGCCCGCTCTTGTACAGCTTATGTGCCACACGATAGTGAAGCATCACCTTGAAGCTCGGGTATAGAAAGACTTCCATGTTGGAGTGGATCGCCGGATCGCGCTCCCTTATGACCTTTATCTCGTTTTTGATATTTCTAATAAATCCCATCTTGTGCCTCCGCTGAGACTGATTTGCTTATTTTAAATTATGTCAATAATACGTTTTGGCTTACTGTTTTTCAAAACTTACTGCAGTGTTGAGTGCGATTTCCATCATTTGTGTAAAAGAGTTCTGACGCTCCTCTGCCGTCGTCGCTTCGCCTGTCACGAGACTGTCAGAAACCGTAAATATTCCAAGTGCGTTTTTTCCGCATCTTGCCGCGTTCATGTACAGAGCTG
>CAMWXA010000340.1 GCA_947178035.1 uncultured Lachnospiraceae bacterium
CGGAGTACATTTTTTACACACTGGAGAGCGACAGCATGATGCCAAACTATGGGAATTACGGTTATGGATTCCTCTCAAAACTTGATTTTCCTGTGCAGGATCAGCTTACTTACAATCAACTGGTCATCAGACAGAAGGAAGAAACGATGGCTGCTATGGACACCATGACATTCAAGGAGCTTGTCAAATCGACGCTTGACCGCGATGAGGTGGTGGTACTTGACCAGTCGCAGAATGAAGGAATTGACAGCATTGCGAACGAGAAGAGCCAGCACGCGGCAATGGGAATCATGTTTTCCGCGGTATTTCTGCTGATCGCAGTGATGGGAATTGTCACCACCATGACAAGGATGACTTCCAATCAGCGGATACAGATTGGTACGTTAAAGGCGCTGGGATTTTCCAAAGCCAGGATTACAAGGCATTATGTTTCGTATGGAGTTGTGATCAGCACAGCGGGAAGTCTTTTTGGGGCGGTGTCAGGCAAACTGCTGCTGCCATCACTGTTTCGGCCAAGTATGAGTGCATATTACATTCTTCCTGAATGGAAGACAGAAATGTCGGGGCAGTCCTATCTGGCGATTGTTCTTGCGGTTGCCGTTTCCGCCTTTGTGAGCTTTCTCTCCTGTAGAAAAGCGCTTCGGGAGATGCCGGCGATTACCTTAAAACCAGCAGTGCCGAAAAATCTGAGGCACAGTTTTCTGGAAAAGAGCAAACTGTGGCTTTCGCTGAGATTTTCCACACAGTGGAATGTGAGGGATATCCTGAGAAACAAGGCGCGGAGCATCATGGGGATCGTGGGTGTTGCCGGCTGCACGATGCTGCTGGTGTGTGCATTTGGCTGTAAGGACTGCTGTGACGAGATGGTTGTCTGGCAGTACGGGGAGCTCAACACTGCCCAGAATAAGATCATTTTTTCAGAGAATACTTCGAGTCTGAAAAAGCGCGAATACAGCCAGCAGTTTAAGGGGCAGCTGGTGCAGGAGGGCAGCTGTGAGTTTCGCACGGCCAGCAGAGTAAAGACGGGCAATCTTACAGTCATCGACAGTGGGAACTATGTGCATTATCAGGACGATGAGGGCAATGAGATAGCGCCGCCCACGGGAGGGCTGGCGATGTCCTATAAGCTGGCAAAGGTTCTGGGGCTTTGCGAGGGCGATTTTGTGGAGTGGCATATCGTAGGGGAAAAGGACTGGGAGAAGAGCCGAATCACAATGCTGTATCGCACACCGGTAGGACAAGGAATCACACTCTCCAGGGAAGAATATGAACAGTATCACTATACATTTACCCCGACATCGCTGAACACAAACATGTCAGTGCCTGATTATGTCAGAAACAGCGATGAAATATCGGGTGTTATCAGCTTGGAACAGCTGAAAAAAGACCTTGATGAGAACATGGAGATGATGAATCTGATGGTGGGAATACTGATTCTGGCGGCAGTGCTTTTGGGAGTGATCGTGCTGTACAATATGGGCGTGTTATCCTTTCTGGAGAAGACAAGGGAAGTGGCAACGCTCAAAGTGCTCGGCTTCTCATCAAAACGAATCCGAAGAATCCTGCGCCAGCAGAATAACTGGATCACAGCAGTCGGCATCATGCTTGGACTGTTCATGGGATATCAGCTCCTGGATGCCATCATGCAGACCATGACCGAGGACCAGGATATGCCGACTGTGATCTATGCGCTGTCGTATCTGTACTCCATCGCCGGCACATGGATCGTATCGACAGGAGTGAACAGCGTTCTATCGGGAAAGGTCAGGACAATCTGTATGGTCGATGCACTGAAGGGAGTCGAATAAATTCGTATCATAATTATGCCTGAGTGTAAATACCTGGGCATTTTTTGATAGGAATACAGTTCTGGTTGTGTTATAATTTGTTAAGGTATTATAGAAGTCTGATGAGGTGTTGAAGGCGAGGTGTCAATATGTTGTGTATATTCATAGGGAAAGACCAGCTGCCTGCTGACTGTAGGCACAAAAGATAAAAATTGAGCAGACATTGTCTGACCAATATGAAATAGGATGACTGCTATGGATAAGAATGATTGAAAACAGCATAATAAGCTGATAAAAATGGAGGACAGTGCAATGACAAATACACAGGCGTGGGATTATGCAGTAGGAATGATAAAAGTTGATGGTCTTGAACCTACAGAAGAATTTAAGGAATATATCGAGAAAGAAAAGCGTGGCGAGGTTACGATGGCAGATATTAAGCAGTATCTTGATAAAAAGTACAAAGTAAAAGAAGGGTAAGCGAAATTGCAAGAAACCCTTTGCCAGGGGCATACGATTATGAACATCTCTTGAAGATACACAAATATATTTTTCAAGATATTTATGAATGGGCAGGGCAGCCAAGAATGCTGAACATTTATAAAGAAGAACCAGTGTTAGGCGGACTATCTATCGATTATTCTGATATGATGGCTGTTTCAAAGGATGCTGAAGATGTCTTGACGGAAATGCGAAAAAAGTCATGGAATAACATGATTCTGCAGGAAGCTGCGATACAGTTTGCAGATTCGTTAGCGAAACTATGGCGGATACATCCGTTCAGAGAAGGCAACACTCGAACAATAGTCACTTTTTGCTGCCAATATGCTGATGAGATTGGTTTAAATCCTAATCGTAAATTATTTGAAAACAATGCGCAATATATCAGAACGGCATTGGTGGCTTACAATGCCGTATTTGATGATTTAGGGGATTTATCAAAGAAGGAGTATCTGATAAAGATTGTGAAAGATACAATTACGAGAGAATAAGGCGGCGAAAAAAGCTTGCGTGGATGTGAATCGCAGTCTTATCGTTACTGTTCACAGGCCAGGAATGCGCTGGACTGCGCATTCCGTGAAAAAACGTACAGCCTGAAAGCAAAAATCCATTTGCGTACGAACGAAGTTCGTATTGCAATTTTTGCATGGATTTTTGCCTGTTACTGGAACGGAGTGAACAGTAACGTCTTATCAGCGCGGTGTCTGGGAAAAATTCTGGAATAACTTTACAAAAGGACCGCACTTATATTACAATAAAAGATACTTGAAATATTATATATGAGGAGACAGGAAAATGAGTGACGCAGAAAAAAATACGGCGGAAGCGGCCGCTGAGGGAAAAGAGGTCGTTTCGAGAAATTTTATCGAACAGCTGATTGACAAGGATTTGGCGGAGGGAGTGTATGACACCGTGCACACGCGATTCCCGCCGGAACCGAACGGTTATCTTCACATCGGACATGCCAAGGCGATTCTTGTGAATTATGGGATTGCAAAGGAATATGGCGGAAAGTTCAACATGCGCTTTGACGACACCAATCCGACGAAGGAGGATATCGAGTTCGTGGAGTCCATCAAGGCGGATGTCAAGTGGCTTGGCGCGGACTGGGAGGACAGGCTTTTTTTTGCCTCGGATTATTTTGACCAGATGTATGAGTGCGCGGTCAAACTGATTAAAAAAGGTAAGGCATATGTGTCTGACCTGACGGCAGAGCAGCTTAAAGAGTACAGGGGTTCCTTCACCGAGCCGGGAAAGGAAGATCCTTCCAGCAGCCGATCTGTGGAGGAGAACTTACAGCTCTTTGAGGATATGAAAAACGGCAGATTTGCAGACGGCGAGAAGGTGCTGCGCGCGCGCATTGATATGACTTCGCCGAATCTGAATATGCGCGATCCGGTTATTTACCGCGTGGCGCACATGGCACATCACAATACCGGCGACAAGTGGTGTATTTATCCGATGTATGACTTCGCACACCCGATTGAGGATGCCATTGAGGGGATCACGCACTCGATCTGTACGCTGGAGTTTGAGGATCACAGACCGCTGTACGACTGGGTAGTGCAGGAGATTGAGTATCCCAGCCGTCCGAGACAGATTGAGCAGGCAAAAATGTACCTGACAAACGTTGTGACTGGCAAGCGCTATATTAAAAAGCTTGTCCAGGATGGTATTGTTGACGGATGGGACGATCCGAGGCTCGTCTCGATCGCAGCGCTCAGAAGGCGCGGATTTACGCCGGAGTCTATCCAGAGATTTGTGGAGCTCTGCGGTGTGAGCAAGGCAAACTCCTCCACGGATTACGCGATGCTCGAGTACTGTATCCGCGAGGACTTAAAGCTTAAAAAGCCGAGAATGATGGCAGCGCTTGACCCTGTGAAGCTTGTGATTGACAACTACCCGGAGGGGGAAGTGGAGTATCTCGAAGTGCCCAACAATCTTGAAAGCGAATCCCTTGGCTCCAGACAGGTTCCGTTCTGCAGGGAGCTCTATATCGACAGGGATGACTTTATGGAAGAGCCGCCAAAGAAGTATTTCAGGCTGTTTCCGGGAAATGAAGTGCGTCTCATGAGCGCATATTTTGTAAAGTGCGTGGGCTTTGAAAAGGATGAGAACGGCAAAGTGACCGTTGTGCACTGCACATACGATCCGGAGACAAAGCAGGGCAGCGGCTTTACAGGCAGAAAGGTAAAGGGGACGATTCACTGGGTTCCGGCGCCGTATGCGGTCAAGGCGGAAGTAAGGTTATACGAGAATCTGATCGACGAGGAGAAAGGGGTTTATAACGAGGACGGTTCGCTGAATCTCAATCCCAATTCTCTGACAGTGCTGAAAGAATGCTATGTGGAGCCGGCATTGAAGGACGCAGAGCCATATGACAGTTTCCAGTTCGTGCGGCAGGGGTTCTTCAATGTGGATTGCAGGGATTCAAAGCCAGATGCACTGGTATTTAACAGAATTGTGTCCTTGAAGAGTTCTTTTGTGCTGCCAAAGTAATCAGTAAAAGCGCTAGAGGAATACTATAAAATAACATATGTTCTTAAATAGCATTTGCAGAATAACCGGTTTGCAGATTGGGATTGTATAAGGAC
>CAMWXA010000341.1 GCA_947178035.1 uncultured Lachnospiraceae bacterium
CATCCTATTTTTCCCATCTCCTTGGCTATACTGGCAAGATATCTTCCGAGGAGCTTGCGACATTTTCGGAGCAGGATGAAAGCTATACGATGAATGATACTGTCGGAAAAGGCGGAATTGAGCAGGTCATGGAGCTGGAGCTTCAGGGAAAGAAGGGGTCTGAAACTATTTATGTAGATAATCTGGGAAAAGTTATAGACATCACAGATATTGTTGAGGCGCAGGCTGGCAATGATGTGTATCTGACGCTGGATAAGGATCTGCAGGTGGCGATTTATAATATATTAGAGCAGAAGCTCGCAGGTATTATTGTTTCCAAAACTAGAAATATTTACAATTATGATCCGCTTAAGGCGGCATCTCGTCAGGATATTATTATTCCTATTGATGATGTGTATTTTGCCTTAATTGACAATAATGTGATTGATATCAATCACTTCACAGAGGAAAACGCCTACGAGACCGAGAGGGAAGTCCATCAGATTTTCCTTGAAAAGCAGGCAAGTGTTCTCGCGTCGATTGCGGAGGAGCTTTCTACTACCAAGACGCCTTACGATAAGTTGACAAAGGAGTTCAAAAACTATGAAAGCTATATCGTTTCCATGCTTATAGAGAAAGGTGTCCTGGTTAGCTCAGCCATCAACAGAGACGATCCAACTTACATCGCATGGACGACAGAAGAAGTCATAAGCCTGAATGAATACCTGACTTATGCGATTGCCCAGAACTGGATCGATGTCACAAAGCTATCTGTGGAGTCGCAGTATTCCGATTCAACAGAAGTACTGAACAGTATGATACAATATATTATTGAAAATTTGCAAAATAACGTTCGTTTTTCAAAAAAAATGTATCAGTATATGATCAGCAGTCAAACTATCACAGGCAGGCAAATCTGTATGCTGCTGTGGGAACAGGATCTGATCACTGTTGAGGAGAGTAAGATCACTGCGCTGAAAAACGGTTCTGCCAATCCCTATAATTTTATGCTGGATATGATACGTACATTACAAATTACACCAGCACAACTGGCGCTTGATCCTTGTAAGGGTTCCTGTGTTGTGACAGATGTCAATACAGGGGAGGTGCTTGCACTGGTATCTTATCCAGGATATGATATCAATAAACTGGCAAACGGTGTTGATGCAGAGTATTTTGCGAAGCTGCAGGCAGATTTGTCTGTGCCACAGTGGAGTGCGGCTACACAGCAGGAAACTGCGCCTGGTTCTACCTTTAAGATGGTATCTGCTGTTGCTGCCATGGAGGAAGGGGTTGTTTCATCACTGAGTGAAAAAATTTCCTGTCATAGCATCTTTGATAAGATTGAACCTCCGATTCGGTGCTGGTCCTCCGTTGGGCATGGTCCGATGAATTTGTCAAATGCGATAGCAAACTCGTGCAATGTGTACTTTTATGAGGTTGGATACAGGCTTGCACAGGATGAAAATGGCTATAATGATGAATATGGGCTTTCGAGACTTGAAAAATATGCAGATTTGTTTGGTCTCACAGAGAAATCAGGGATCGAGATTACGGAGTCTGAACCGAAATTTTCTGACGAATATATTGTTCCATCGGCAATTGGACAAGGTTCTAACAACTATACGACAGTGGGGCTTGCGAGGTATCTTACAGCTGTTGCGAACAGTGGTACAGTATACAAATTAAGTATATTGGACAAACTGACAGATTCGAAGGGGAACTTGCTTGAGGATTATAGCCCAGAGGTTAGAAACACGATTGATATTGATGACAGTATATGGAATGCTATTCATACTGGAATGCGAACAGTGGTTGAAAAGAAAACTTATTATAAGGATTTAACAGTAAATGTTGCCGGTAAAACTGGTACAGCGCAGGAAGGGCGGAACCGCACCAACCATGCGGTATTTCTTAGTTATGCACCCTATGAGGATCCTGAGATATCAGTAACAGTGCGTATCGCATATGGGTATAGCTCAGATTATGCAGCGCAGACTGCAAGGGATGTATATAAATATTACTATGGTCTGGCGGAGGAAGATGAGCTTTTGACAGGTACAGCAGCGATTCCTGAGACTGTCAGTGGAACACAACAAGACTAGTATTTTATCCAGTCAGAAATTGGAGTACCAGGAGCAGCATTGAAAAACAAAAAGGAGCAAATGTGAAAAATTCAGTTATTTTAAAGAGTTTTCCGAATGGTATATCGGTTATTATGGACAGTGCCATTTCATTTGAAGATCTACTGGAGAATATTGCAGTAAAATTCAGGGAAGCAGATGGCTTTTTTAAGGATGCATCTGTGGTAATATCTCTGGAAGGACGGGAACTGACTGAGAATCAGGAAAGGGAAATACTGGATGCGATTACGCAGAATTCGCGTTTGAATATACTTTGCCTTATGGGAAAAGATGAGGAGAAAAATCTTAGGTTTCTCGGGATACAAAACCGTTTAAACTTTCAAGAGGATGAGAACAGCGGACAGTTTTACAGAGGAACACTATATGAAGGGGCATGCATAGAGACCGAGCACAGTATCATCATTCTGGGCGATGTCTGCGAGGGAAGCAGTGTATACTCCAACAAAGATATTGTGATACTTGGCTCTCTTAGAGGTGATGCTTACGCTGGGGCTGGTGGAAATAATAATCATTTTGTTGTAGCGCTCGACATGAAGCCCAATATTCTTCAGATTGGTGACCTTGTGTATAGCGGTCAGCCGCAGAAAACTTTAAGATGGGGATTTCGCAAACAATCTCAGGCAGTACCAAAGATTGCCTACACATATAATGGTGTAGTGCAGATGGAATCTATTACAAAAGAATTGCTGGACAATTTTACGCTATAAGAGGCGATAGCAGAGTGTCCAGAGAACTATTATTTGTAATGGAGGATTATTCCTATGAGTGAAGTAATTGTCGTTACATCAGGAAAAGGCGGTGTGGGTAAGACCACCACATCTGCAAACGTAGGAACAGGTCTGGCAGAAATGGGAAAGAGTGTTGTGTTGATCGATGCCGACATCGGACTTCGAAATTTGGATGTCGTGATGGGGCTGGAGAATCGCATCGTATACAATCTTGTCGATGTGATCGAGGGCAATTGCCGGTTAAAACAGGCATTAATCAAAGACAAAAGACATGCTGGTCTGTTTCTCATGCCAGCAGCACAGACAAGAGATAAGAACTGTATTACACCGGGACAGATGGTCAAATTGATTGACAGTTTGAGGGAACAGTTTGACTACATAATACTGGATTGTCCAGCTGGTATTGAACAGGGGTTTCAAAATGCCATTGCTGGCGCTGACCATGCAATCGTTGTGACAACACCGGAGGTCTCTGCCATCAGAGATGCGGATCGAATTATTGGACTGCTTGAGGCAAATGAGATCAAAAAAGTTGATTTGGTTTTGAACAGACTGCGGCAGGATTTAATACGCCGGGGCGAGATGATGACTGTTGATGATGTACTTGACATATTAGGACTTCCACTTCTTGGAGTGGTGCCTGACGATGAAAACGTGGTGATCGCAACAAATCAGGGGGAACCGCTGGTAGGCAAAAATTCAGACGCAGGACAGGCTTTCTACAATATATGCAAACGTCTGGAAGGCAACGAGGTTCCGCTCAGGGATTTTGGAAAGAATGTTACGATCTGGACAAGATTCTCAGGGTTATTCAGAAGAAATCTACAGGAGGAGCGAGCATGAGTTTATTTTCTATTTTTAAAAGAAAAACGTCTAGTCAGATTGCCAAGGATAGACTGAAAATTCTACTGATATCAGACAGAGTTAACTGCTCTCCAGAGATGATGGAACTGATTAAGAATGATATTGCACAAGTGATATCAAAGTACATGCAAATCGATGCATCCAGCATGGAGGTTCAGATTGCCAAGACAGGAACCTCAGCAAGAAATGGCAAAAAGATGCCTGTTCTATATGCGAATATCCCTATATTGGATCTTCGCAGCTGATGTATGGAAAATAGATACTAGGAAAGACAGGGAAAGGGAAAATGCTTAGAAAGTATAGAGTACGGGATTATGATTTCAAATTGATATTTTTGCTGGCAGCTGTTACGGTCATTGGAATATTAGCAATCGGCAGTGCCCGCCCGGATTATCAGAACAGACAGATTCTAGGATTTGTCATGGGTTTATTTATTATGATTGTGCTTTCGTTTTTTGATTATTCCTTTTTCCTGCGCTTTTACTGGGGGATCTATGCGCTAAATATCGCCTTTTTATTGATGGTAGTTTTGTTTGGCCGTGAAGTAAATAATGCCAAGCGATGGCTCGAGCTTGGAGGAATACAGTTTCAGCCGTCAGAACTTACCAAGATCATGCTTATTTTGTTTTATTCACAGTTTATTCTGAAGCATCAGGAGAACCTTAATTCCCTCAAAAACATAGCAGTGATTATACTATTGCTGCTGCCGCCGCTGTATCTGGTGTATGACCAGCCAGATATGTCTACCAGTATTGTGATCGCATTGATATTCTGCGTTGTGTGGTATGTGGGAGGCTTAAGCTATAAGCTGATATTTGGTACGCTTGCCATAGCTGTTCCCATAGCAGTGATTCTTTTTATCATGGTTTTACAACCAGATCAAACCATCATTAATTCCTATCAGCAGGTGCGTATTCTTGCATGGTTAGAGCCGGAAAAGTATGCACAGACGACAGCTTACCAACAGAAAAACGCCATGATGGCAATTGGTTCTGGACAGTTGTGGGGAAAAGGTCTGAACAATACAATGATTTCTGTCAAAAATGGCAATTTTGTATCTGAGCCGCAGACAGATTTCATTTTTACAATTGTGGGCGAAGAGCTTGGATTTGTTGGGGGATGTACTGTTGTAATCCTGCTGTTTCTCATTACATTGGAAT
>CAMWXA010000342.1 GCA_947178035.1 uncultured Lachnospiraceae bacterium
ACTGCGGAAGATGGGACTTGAACCCACACGTCGTTACCGACACAAGATCCTTAGTCTTGCCTGTCTGCCAATTCCAGCACTTCCGCGAACAAGACTTATCTTATCGCATATCTTCTTTTTTGTCAACAGTTTTTTCACGAAAATGTCAAATAAGCGTAACAGTTCAGCAGCCTCCACGCTTTCTCAGGGACTTCGCAGCGCAGTGCGAAGTCCTGGGCTGAACTATAATAAATAAGCATACTCTATATTCTCTCAAAATATTTCGGCTCTACTTTCTTAGTAAGCCACACACCGTTCTCGGACAGATAGAAGGAAACACCGTCTTGGTACATACTGCCGCTGTGTATCTTGAGGACAATCGGCTTTCCGTGCCGTTTTCCCACATTGATGGCCGTCTCGACATCCTTCGACAGATGCACATACAACCGCGACATCGGTTTGAGTCCCTGCTTTTTAATACTTTCATAGAAGCCGGTCGCCGTCCCGTGATATAGAAATTCCGGCGGTTCCTGCTCCTTTAATCCGACATCAACAGGAATGCTGTGACCTTGGTTGGCGCGAATCAGGGTCTTATCCTCGTTAAACGAATACCGCTGCTTCTCATCTGTCCTGACAATCTCCTCCAGTATCGTCCTGTTGATTTTTCTTCCGGTTCTTTTTATCCCTGACAGCAGCTGCTCCACGTCCGCCCAGCCATGTTCGTCCAGCTGTATATAGGCTGCTTCCGGATGATGGCGCAGGACAAGGCTGATGAACTTACTCATACTGTCTTTCTTATTGCTCACAGCTATCACTCCTTACTTATTTTTTCTTTTCCACTTTCTCTATCACGCAGCTGTGCGGTTTTTCTGCGTTATCTTTATTGTAGTTGATTCCGACAAGCAATATTTCTCCGGTGTAATTCTCCAGCGCCTGTGTGTACTGTCTGTTCTTAATCTGCTGTATGGCAGAGTTGGCTGTCTTGTCATATTTCAGCTCTACGATCAGCGCTGGTTTCCCTGTGTGGGGAAGCGGCAGAAATGCGATATCTGCATATCCGCGTCCTGTTGGCAGCTCCCTGATGAGCGTTTCCCGGACGCCTTTACGACGCGCATGACCTCAGACCAGCCTTTCACACTCATCGCTGTCTCAAACTCCTCAACAATCTCCTTGTTCGGAATAAAGACTTCCTTTGTCACTGCATCATATGCCAGATACCCCAGATGAATCAACAGTGTCAGCACATCGTCCTTCGTCTCTAAATTGCGCATATCATTCCGAAAACTGCGTGTGTTAACCCCTACACGTCCGCCGCCAAGCATTCGCACGATATCCGCGCGCAGTCCGGCGAAATCCATATCGATATAAACTTTCAATGCATCGTAGACTTCTGTGGAAGTCCAGTAATTTGATAGTCGGCGGCAGCACATCGCCTCCACGACCGACCGTGGATTGTAGATATGTTGAAACCTCGTAAACATATATCCGTCATACCAACTGCTCATCTCAGTAAAATCCATATCAAATCGTCCGCAAAGTACTTTTACCTCGTCCTCTGTAAAACCAGTAAACTCTTCAAACGCTTTCTGGTCTGTCATCGAATACTCGGTAAACATGTTCAACGCAGAATGTTCCCCGTATTTCTCCACCGGCAAAATTCCTGTCATATAGGCGAGTGCCACATAGGGCTGATCTTTCAGCAGATTTCTCAAGAAGTCAAGATACTGTTTCTGCTGTGTCTCTGATTCCTGTCTCTCACGCATCACGCAGTCCCACTCATCGACCAGAAAAACAAACTTTCTCTTCGTTTTGGCATATATCCTGCGCAGCGCATAGGCAAGTCCCATATCCTGCCGCCCGGATACATCTCCATATTCTTCGTTAAGCTCCTCGATCACTTCCTGTTCCAGATACTTTGTCAGATCTGGATTCTCTGATTCAATCAGGAACTGCTGCATATTCAGATAAATCACATCATACCGATTCAGATGCTGCCGGAAGGATTCCTCGTTTTCGATTTTCAGCCCCTGAAACAAATCCGTCGAATCACAGCCGTTGCTGTAGTAAGCGGCAAGCATTTTCAGCGCCATCGACTTTCCGAAACGACGCGGCCTGCTGACACATATAAACCGCTGTTCGGTGTTGAGCAATTCATTTGTACACGCAATCAGTCCTGTCTTGTCCACATATATTTTGGAACGGACTGATATCCAGAAACCATCATTGTCTGGGTTTAAGTAAATCCCCATATGCCATGCCTCCAATTCCCATCAGGATACACAATGCCCGATTCACCGCTCTGCTTTTTACCCGCCCGTTGTCTGCACATGCGTTTTTTATTCTCACGCCTTCACTTCCGCCGGGATTCTCAATACCGAAAAGGAATATGGCGGTGCCTGATAATGATTGTTCTCCAACGATACGACGCTTTCCTCCGGCTGTACCAGTTCATTTCCGAGTGTATTGATGTCGGAAAGCTGTCTTCCAGTTAACTGAATCACGCGTGCATTCTGATCTGATTTTTCCCAACGATTATCAAAAGCAAGCACAACGTTCTTCGCTTTTGATGATGCATTGACAAGCTTGACGATCAGCTCCTTTGCACTCCCGTCATAGCTTACCTGACAAGGCATCTCCCCGCTTTGTGCATCGATTTCCATAGCAAGATTATAATCGCCAGGATTCTTTGCAAACATCTGCTGCACAAAATAACTCGGCGTCCTGCACACCTTCTTGTCATCAAACCAGATCAGGTCAGGATTCCACTGCGTATATCCGACGCGCGCCAGGAGCGGTGCATAGCAGGTCATGACCACCACATCGCTGTTCCGCGCCATTCCTGTCATAAATGCCGCCTCCGCGAGCGCCGCTTCCAGCGTATTTCTCTCCGTATCTTTCTCAGGGATAGGCTTAACGGGGTCTGTCGAATGTGCCGCATACTCTCCAAAGAAAACCTTCGTGCCGCGTGACCCTTTGTCAAAGTAATCCGTATGCGCAAAGCACCACTCTGGTTTTATATAATAATGCTCATCCACCGCATATGCAAAATTTTCCCTGTCCTCATGTGCATGGTAAAAATCCCACGCCGCCTGAAACCGCGGGGAATCCAGCTCCGGCCCCGCTGTGCCGATTAACCGGATCTCAGGATACACCTTGTGAATCTCTCTCTCAAACAGCTGATACCGCTCAAAGAAACGGCTTTCTTCGTCCTCCCACTGCTCATTTCCGACACCGACCATCTCCAGGCCAAAGGGCGCCTCATGTCCCATCTTTGCGCGGACAGAGCCCCATTTTGTGTCCGTTTTGCCGTTTGCAAATTCAATCAGGTCAAGATACTCCTGTATATACTCGTAAATCTCCGGCGATTCCAAATCTACCTTCTCATGCGACTGGTACTGACACGCCAAGCCCACCCCGAGGACCGGAAGCGGCTTTGCACCCAGATATTCACACAGCAGAAAATATTCGTAAAAGCCGATCCCGTACGTCTGTCCATAGTGGGCATAGCGGCTGTGAAAGCTGTTTTCCGCACTGTTCCCGTGTGTTGCCCACCGGTTCCAGTTGTAACGGCGCTCCTCCTTGTCTCCAAGTGTATCCTTAAACCGATAGCGGTTGGCAAGTGTGGACCCCTCCACGACGCATCCGCCAGGGAAACGCAGGAAACCGGGCTGCAGGTCTTTCAGACACTCAGCGAGATCTTTTCGGAAAATTCCGCACACTGCGTCTTCCGGCATCATGGAAAAATGGTCAAACTCCACAGTACCCTGGTTCTCCAGCAGAACTGCAAACGCTGCATTCTGAACCTCTTTCTCCACAGACAGCTCCAGCGTATACGGAACCCATTTGTTCCAGCCAAAGGCATCTGCCATCTCGACTGCGACACTCTTTTCGCAGACAGCATTTCCGTCTTTTATAATAGCAACCGTTATCTTACCTTGATATTTTACACTCCGCGCATAAAAAGAGACCGTATATCTCACACCGGGGCGCAGATAAATGCCATCGTATGCCTTGTTGGAAAAACCACACTTTTCCTGTCCGCTCTCCACCCTGAGATAATGCGGACTGTTCATGGATACAGGACTTCCCTGCACAACGGAAAGCTGTACGGGCACATTTTCAGGGCAGACTTTCCACGCGTACAGTCCGTCATGCCTGACGTAATAATCCTTTTTGTTCTCACCGCCAAACGCTTCGAGACTTTCAAAATTTCTGTTCTCCAGCAGCTCTGCATACAACCCGCCGTCCACCGCATAATTAATGTCCTCAATAAAAAGCCCCACGAACTCCTTTGGAATGTCTGCACCCTTTTTTCCTGTGATTGTCAGTTTCATATCTGTTTTCCTCCTCTGTGTCCCGGACACGATATTTCTTCTCTCAATTATAACAGACTTGCAGACTCTTTCAAGCTCTTTCCTTCAAAACTTTATACCAATAGCGCTCCAGCACCTGCGCTCCTGCGTTAAAAATCTCATGCTTCACGCCGCGCACCCGCACGAGCTTCGCCTTCCCTCTCCTGCGCCGGCTCAGTTTTCTCACAAACCGTTCCTGCTCCTTCTTTGAGACGTATGTCTCGCACTCAGCCTGGAAGACCAGCACAGGGCAGGCGATGCCGCGCCATGCCTTCCTTTGCAGATAATAATTCAGCCGCACCGCCTGCCAAAGCCACCCGTAGGATACCGCATTCATCTGAAACAAGGGTTCCCGGCTCCGCTTTTCCTGATAATAGTTGTATCTTGCCTCCGACACAGAGGCACTGCCGGCAAATGGTTCTGGTCCGCTATATGCATGATTCCACATCAGATACCATTCCTCTTTTCCCGCGGCACAGAAAACCTTCTCAGTAACACAGGCCAATGCCCACGGAACAGGTTCACTG
>CAMWXA010000343.1 GCA_947178035.1 uncultured Lachnospiraceae bacterium
GATAATATATACTCCTCAAATGATAATGCATCCTATTGGAAAGGATATTTAGGATATCCGATCATAGCAGTATTAATGCTGCAGGGAAAATTGTCCTATGATGAAGAAATAGCAGCGTATTTTAAAGGAATTAACTGGAAAAAATTAAATACAGAGCATAAAAATAACTATGCAGAAGCTGTAAAACAAATTATGGAAGAATTAGAAAAATCCGGAGTGGATTGTAGTAAAATTTACAATGAAATAGACAAGGTATACAAAGAAATCGAGCAGCTGGCAATTAGTTCGAAACGTAGTTCGCTTCGTCCACCTAAGTAATTGATATATTTGATGTTTTTTGAAAAGTTCTGTGGAATTTGGAAGGCCTGCCCTCTTCATGCTAAACTGTGTAGATCTTTACAGATTATTCGACAATTCTGTGAATAACTGGAAGAATTTGAAGATAATATAATCAGGAGGAGAACAGTTATGGCACAGGATTTTAATTATGAAGAAGAATTATCAAAATGCAGGACTATGTAGGATATTACCGGATAGGATGGTCTGTTACAGAAGATCATAAAGAATGTCGCAGAGCATATACTTGGCATAGAAATAGATGATTACATCTCCAAAGAAGAGAAAAAGGCGGTGAGATCACTCGTAACAGGCGGCGTATTCTGTAGTCGTAGCAGAAATAAGTGGAGAGGCTGTCTCACTTATCCAGCCAGCTGTCAAGGGCTGCAGCATATTTCTAGTATCAACTCCCCAAAATATTTACCCAGATTTTCTACTCCAATTTAGTTGTCACTTGATGATATTTGAGGATAAAAGAGGTCACTAACTGGTACTTCCCCCATAACGCAAAAATACCGCAGAACCCGTGATTCTGCGGTATTTTGCACTATTAAGATGAATCGGAGTGACAAGATTCGAACTTGCGGCCTCCACCTCCCTAAGGTGGCGCTCTAGCCAAACTGAGCCACACCCCGATAGTGGTATGTATATCTACACAACATATATTATTATATAGAGATTGCAGACTAATGTCAAGAAAAAAACAAAAAAATAATAAATTGAGAAAATTTGCATAATCTATTGACAATTGTCTGACAATTTAGTATATTATCTATAGATTCGTGATAATTTGGTCGCGAATGAGCATTTTAAATGCGACATTCGGAAGAATGTTTTCACTTAACTCTTTTTCAATTAGTAATCCTTTGAAAAAAGCTTTTTCATGACAGTATCCTCCCAATTTTTGCTGCCGGAAGAAGCTTTTTTTATTGCTGCTATAAATTGCGTGGAAAAAATAGTACTATTTATTACAAAAGGGTGTAAATCAGAGCAGAAAAGCAGTATACTAAATATATTAGGAATTGCGTTATATTTATGTGGGGTGGACAGTTTTAGGCTCGTGAGGAACAGTTAGACATTTAACAATGAAATCTTGCGCAAAATGGCAAAATTTTGGTTCTGGCTTGTCTGGATGGAGCTCTAGGTTAGGAAATAACATGTAAAAACAGATAAGGTTGTTTCTTAACCGTTTTTGGTGTAAGAAATAGGAGGAATTTATGGATAAGGCACTAATTGTAGGTATGAATATTACAACAAATACAAATGGAAACAGGGGAAAGGAAAGCTTTGAGCTTGCCATGGATGAGATGGTAAGTCTGGTAAAAGCGTGCAATATGGAGCCGGTAGGGCGTATTGAGCAGAACATGGAGTCAGCTAATACTGCGACGTACATCGGCGCTGGTAAGGTTCGGGAAGTCTGTGAGATGGTCAGGGCGCTTGAGGCCGATATTGTCGTGTTTGATAACGGGTTGTCTCCGATACAGCTCAGAAATCTTAGCAGGGAATTGAACTGTCCGGTTATGGATAGGACATCCCTGATTTTGGAAATCTTTTCTGCGCGGGCAAGAACAAGGGAGGCAAGACTTCAGGTTGAGGTTGCAAGACTGCAATATATGCTTCCAAGGCTGGTAGGACTGCACGATGCCTTGTCAAGACAGGGTGGGGCAAGCGGGTCCATGAGCAATAAGGGAGCTGGCGAGAAGAAACTTGAGCTGGACAGGCGGAGGCTGGAACAAAGGCTGACGAGTATGAGGCGGGAGCTGGAGAAAATTGCGGGTGAGCGGGAGACGCAGCGCAAAAAGAGAGCGGAGTCAGGAATTCCAAGAGTGGCA
Source organism: uncultured Lachnospiraceae bacterium (assembly GCA_947178035.1). GTDB lineage: Bacteria > Bacillota > Clostridia > Lachnospirales > Lachnospiraceae > COE1. The sequence continues at coordinate 2,169 of CAMWXA010000343.1, forward strand.
CTGGTCGGGTACACCAATGCGGGAAAATCCACAATCATGAATGCCATGCTTGCAGCATATGTTGGTGATGAGGAAAAGACCGTCTATGAAGAGGATATGCTCTTTGCAACACTCGACACGACAGTCAGAAGGATAGCGCCGCCAGATCGTAATGCATTTCTGCTGTCCGATACGGTAGGTTTCATTTCCAATCTTCCGCATAACCTTGTGAAGGCATTTCGTTCAACCTTGGAGGAAGTCAGGGAGGCCGATCTGTTGATTCAGGTGGCAGACTACTCCGATGAGAATTACATGGAGCATATGAAAGTGACAGAGGACACGCTAAAGGAGCTTGGCGCGGCTCAGATTCCGATGATTTATGTATTTAACAAGGCGGATCTGTGCGGAATGGGCGAATTTGCGACGGTGCAGGGGGACAATAAACTGTATATGTCTGCAAAAACGCGGAACGGTATTGACGCACTTCTGACGCTTATCACGGGAAAGTTATCAGAACGATACAGAGACTGCGAGTTTGTCATTCCATATAAAAGGGGTGATATTGTGTCGTATCTCAATGACAATGCTGTGGTGCATAAGACAGAGTACCGCGAGGACGGGGTATATATGGAGACGAATGTAAGCTGTATCGATGCGGCGCGTTATGGGCAGTTCGCGCTTTCACAGGGAGTTTCGCTGAAGTAACAGATATCGTTTTCCAGAAAATGGTTTTGAACTTTGGCAAATGTTCACAATTTATTTATATTTTTATAACAATAAAATGATATTATGTATAAGAAGTATCAGATTGTGACATTTGCTGGAGGGAAAAACATGGAAAAAACAGAAGAAAAGACGAATTGTAAAGCCAAAATGCACAAAATTATATTTGCAGTCGGTGTGATAGGTGTTATAATGATTAATATAGCATCATGGAAAAGCGTAACATTCAGTGACTGGTATATCAAAAATATTTTTCCTGTCTGGCTGAATACATACGCCCGTCTCACGAGCAAGGTGCCGTTCAGCGTTGGCGAGATTATGCTGATTCTGGCAGTGGCAATTACACTGTTCGGAATAGGATTCTGGCTATGCAACCTAATATGCAGGAAAAGATATAGAAAAGCAGTCAGATGTTTTGGAAAATTTTATGCATGGACGACATTGATTGTGTGTTATGTGATGACCCTGAATTGCTTTATTCTGTATCACAGTTCCAGTTTTTCCGAAAAATATATGATAAATAAATCCGAATCTGATATGATGGTTGTAAGCATTTCGGATCCGGCAGTGGCACAGGTACATATAGAAAATGATATGACGGTAAATGAAAAGCCCTATACAAAGAAAGAGCTGGCAGTTCTGAGGGATTATATCGTTGAAAAATGCAATGAATTGGAGCGTGTGATACCTCACGATGATAGTGGTGCTGCATATTATGACGGTGATTTGGTGGAAGCTTCAAGACAGGCGATGATAACGCTCGGGGAAGAGTACGACCAGCTTTCGGGGTTTTATGTCACACCCAAATATTTGAATTTTTCTGAGTTTTTCAGCCAGCAGTACATAATGGGCTATTATTTCCCGTTTTCTATGGAGGCCAATATCAATTCGGTGATGTATATCACCAATGTTGCGCCGACGATCTGTCATGAGCTTGCACATACAAAGGGATTTATTTATGAAGATGACGCCAATCTGATAGGATATCTGGCCTGTATCAATTCGGATGATCCGTTTCTGCAGTATTGTGGTTATCTCAGTGTGCTGGGTTATGTCAACAATGATTTCCGGGATTCGATCGGGAATAATAAGAATGCCTATATGGAACATGTGAAAATCAGTGACGGGGTGGCGAAAGACAATATTTTCCTGGCGCAGGAAACATGGCAGACTGTTGAACAGACAGCAGTTGTGAAGACTTCTACTGTAAAGAAGGTGTCTGATACGCTCATGGATACGACGCTGAAATTGAACGGTGTTGAGGAAGGAATGCTTCAATATAATAATGTGGTAGGTTTATTACTGGCATATTATGATGGAGAATTGTATTGAGTTTAGTCGTTACACGACAGATTTGCGCGGATGCCTGTATTCGCAGCGGTTGATAATATGGAGGACTCTATGGGAGACATCATCTCATATGTATACGAATTTGGGGGCTTTACCTTTACGGAAAAGCCCTTTTGTGAAATAGATGGACTTGTTTTTTCCCATCTATCTTATTTTATTTTTGACGGGATTGTTCCCGGGATAGACGAGAATAAGCCGGCTGTCGCACTGTGCGATGTGGCACAGAAGATGGACTGGAACAATTTTATATCTGTAAAGTGGGAGCTGGACAAAAACAGAGAGCTTTTTTACAAGACTGCTTTCTCGCGCAGATACAGGAATGCAAAAGCAAATTATCTGGTGGAGGAGATGGATGCCGACGAAGGCACGCAGTTTTGCGCGGTGACATTTCTGCTAGGAAATGGGGATACATTTCTATCCTTTCGAGGAACAGACGATGCACTGATTGGGTGGAAAGAGGATTTCTACATGGCGTACCGTACCCCTGTGGGCGCCCAGTTGAGAAGTACGGAGTATGTGAACAGGGTGGCAAAGCTCCTTGCCAGAAAGCGGAGTCTCAGATTTTATCTGGGAGGACATTCCAAGGGTGGAAATCTGGCGGTGTATGCAGCAATGACCTGGGATGAAA
>CAMWXA010000344.1 GCA_947178035.1 uncultured Lachnospiraceae bacterium
TGCATGAGCGCCTCATAATCAGCGACGGAATAACTCAGCGCATTGCGCCGCACGCGAAGCATCGCCTCCTCGATTTTCTGCAGCTGTATGCGCATGAAATTAAAGACGTTTTTGATCTCGTCGACGGCCTTGTCATAGCTCTGCTTTTCCAGATGCAGCTTGAAAATCATCTCGTGGATTGTAAGCTTCATATTATTCTCGATTTCCAGAGTAGAGAGCATCAGATTATAGCCGTCCTCCGTCAGATAATAGGAGGTCCTCTTGCCCCCCTCGTCCACATAAATGACACGGTTTGCAATGTAGCTGATGTTCATGCTCCGATACGCCATACTGTCATAATCATACCCGTCAAAATACATTGCCCTGCCCTCGTTGGACAGTATGACATTCACAATAAAATCCCCCAGTTTTTTGCAGTCGTCATAGGACATGTTTTTCTGAAAACAGCCCGCATTGAGATCGTCGATGTACGCGCCGATATCGTCCATGGTGCAGCTCTCCTCCCGAAGCGACTGCTCCATGATGTACAGCATCACCGTAAAGATCATGTTGACCTGCTCGTCCGTCTTCATAAAACCATACTGCTTCCAGGTCTGTTTCGCCATGCTGTTCTGCAAAAGAAGGGCGTACATTCCCACATGCTTCATTCTTTTGGAAAACTGCTTTAAAAATTCATACTGCATTTTTACTCCATTCTATACACTCTGACTTCATTTTCTGTCAAAAATTTTTGTACCGCTTATAAAACATTCGGGCGCTTATAATGTATGGCAACATTATAACATATAACAAGGGCTTTTACATCACAAGTTTTATAAAAAGGACTGGTTCAAAAGATGTTTTGTTACAGTCCAGACGTCCACATAGGTAGTGGACAGGGAGCCGGGCACATATATCACGGTGAATATTTGCCGGCACATTACACACCGGAAACTGTGCGAAAGCGAATCCGTAGCTTTTTCATCACATACAGATACGCTGGTATCAAAAAGCAGTCTGCAAAAAGCCACGCAAGCGGATTTGCCAGAATCACGCAGAGATATCCAAAATGCGGAACCAGGACAAAACCTGCTATCGCCCTTGCAAACATCTCTGCAACACCTGCAAGGATTGCAAAGGTTGAAAATCCCACCCCCTGTATCATAAAGCGGACAGTATTGACCAGTGCAAGAAGAATGTATGCCGCTGAGTTTGCCACCACAAAATAATAAATATAAGCGATAATCTCGTCAGACGGACTGTCGAGAAAGAGCAGCGCTACTTTTTTCCCCAGAACAATCATAAACAAAAAGGCTATCACTGCATACGCAATTCCAAGCTTTATGCAGTCCTTTAATCCCCTGTCAATCCTGTCCAGTCTTCCCGCGCCGACATTCTGTCCGCCGAAGGTTGCCATTGTCGACCCCATCGCTTCGAACGGGCAGCATGCAAGCATACTGATCCTGCTTCCTGCCGTCACCGAGGCGACGATCACCTCTCCCATTGAGTTTACAGCGGTTTGTAAGACCACGCTCCCGATTGCAGTAATAGAGTATTGCAATCCCATCGGAATACCCATTGAACAGAGCTTCGCCGCATGGCTGCCGCTGAAACGCCAGTCCTCTCTCCGAAAGGCAAGAGACTGATATTTCTTTACCATATACACCAGACAGATAACACCCGAAACCGCCTGTGAAATGACAGTCGCAAATCCCGCGCCGCGCACACCAAGCGGCGACACAAGCAGGAGGTCCAGTATGACATTCAGCATCGATGAAAAGACCAGAAATATAACAGGCGTTACGCTGTCGCCCAGTGAGCGCAGAATACCAGATACCATGTTGTACAAATACGCCGCCGGAATTCCCATAAAAATAATAAAGATATACGAATACGCCTGATCCAGAATCGCCTCCGGCGTATCCATCGCAATCAAAATCTGTCTGGTAAGTGCTCCTACAATTACTGTCATAACCACAGCAAACACAGCCGCTGCCATCGCGCCATTTGTGATATACTTTTTCAGATTAGAAAAATCCTTTGCCCCAAACGTCTGCGCTACAGGAATCGCGAAGCCGTTGCATACCCCAATACAAAACCCCAGTATCATAAAGTTAACAGAACCCGTTGATCCGACCGCCGCAAGCGCGCCCACACCAAGCTTTTTGCCGACTATAATAGAGTCCACCATATTGTACATCTGCTGAAAAATCAAGCCGAATAAAAGCGGCAGGCCAAACTCCAGGATCAGCTTCAGCGGTTTGCCGTCCGTCATGTCTTTCGTGCCGTTCAGACCCTTGAAAATCTTTGCCCATGAAAACCTGTTTTGTTCCTTATTCATAACAGTACTCCTCTTTAATTACTTTTTCAAATCTATATCTTATCACTTTTTAAAAAAATGTCCATAGACAACATTTTAATAACCGGGCAGAGGACGCTGTCCCCTGCCCGGTTATTTTTTAATCTTTTATTCTAATCATCTCTTCAACTTCCGCAATAGACGGCATCACGCGCAGCGCGCCTTTGCGCGTCGTGATGATCGACGCCGCAGCATTGGCAAACGTGAGCATCTCCGTAAGCTTCTGCTCATCAAAACCGTCAATTCCGTATTTCAGCAAATAATGCAGACAGCATGCGCCGAAGGTGTCTCCCGCCCCAGTATCCATCTCCACCGTTCCGTCCGCGAAGAAAGAAATGCCGTCCGCCACCTTGTCCAAATTTTCCTTATAGGTATAGTCATTGACCTGCGCGATCTCGTCGCCGCTGTACAAAACCGGAATCCCGGACTTTGCACCGCTCAATATAGTCCAGTTTTTTCTCCACGCCTTTGATCGTTCCCGCAAAGTTGTCTATGTACATCATCATTCCCAGCAGGTCTTATACTTTGTTTCTCACGACCCGCACGATTTATAATTTTTTACCCCAAACCGCCATATCAAATAGCAGAACAGCAAAAACACAACGATTCCAAACGGGCAGAGTGCCAGATACCAACTACGTGTTTTCCCCAGCAGAAACTGCAGGGGATAATACTGAATCAATGTATAAGGAATCACATAAGTGCAGAACCGCAGGATTCCTTTCCCGTAAATGTCTATTGGATACTTGCCATGAGTTTTTGCCCCGTATGTAAGCACATTGATCAACGACGTATCTTCGATGGAAAAGAAACAAAAACTCGCCTCCAGCACAAACAGCCCCATAAACAACAGCGTGCCCCCTATCGTCATTGCCGCTATTGTCCAAACCGTCATCAGATTCCATGTTACCTGACTGTGCCGGATTCCCAGCACCAGCGTAAAAAAGGCCGTCAGCAGAGGACCTGTTCTGCCCACTTCAAATCTGCTTCCCATCACCTGAAGAATCAGACTGCATGGCCTAAGCATCATCCGGTCAAATTCCCCGCTCCGCACCATTCCCGAAAACACCTTGAATCCATTGCCAAACAGCTCCGCAAATGTGAAGGACATCTGAATGACAGAAAAACACAGCAGAATATCTCCGTAGGTGTATCCCTTTATCTGTGTGAAACCGTAGAATAAGAACTTTATCGCAATCAGTTCACAAAATGCCAGCAGAAACCGCCCAATGATCATCAGCAAAAAAGAAACCTTATACTGCATCACGCTCTGGGTACAGACTGAGGCATACTTCATGTACAATTTTATATTTTTCTTTATCTCCATGGTATCAGCCTCCTTGTACGACAACTCTTTTTTCCGCCTGCTTCCATATGGCAATCCCTAATAACAGAAGTGCTGCGAGCCAGAATATCTGTTTTGCGATGCACGGATATATTTCTGCGCCAGCGAGATCTCCGCTGTATATCCGAAACGGAACATTCTGCATATAGGCAAACGGAGACAGCTCCAACAGGAACAGATATTTTTTCGGAAAAAACGGCAGCGGAATGATATTTCCTGACAGGAAATCCACCGCTCCTGTCAAAACCATTCTCCATCCCTGCGGCGAAATCGTAAAAAAACAAAGCATATAGACAATCATACAAAATGTGACTGTAATCCCAAGTGCCAAAAAGAGCGTTAACAGAAACAGCAAAAAGGACATGCCGCTGACTGGCAAAGTCATTCTATACGGCTTTGGCATCAGGAACGCACACAGTAATACGGGAATACATCTCATGACCGCCTCAGCGATTCTTGCCCCGATCGTTCTTGAAAACCACATGGAATAGATCGACACCGGCCGGCACAGTTCGTAAGCAATATCGCCATTTGTTATCATTGCAAAGAGATCATTATCTGCCGCCCATGTATTAAAAAGAGCAAACAGCGCTTCTTTCAGCCAGATATAAGTCACGATGGAAGCATAGTTCATCGGCAGACTGCCATCGGAAGCTTCCGCGATCGCTTTGTATGCCAGACACTCCATCAATCCCCATACCAGCTGCGTTGTGAGTGCTGTGACAGATGCCATGCGGTACTGCATTCCAGTGGCAAACCGAAGTTTAAAAAAACTGTAATATTTTCGCATAACCGCCTCCTACATAATGTTTAATTTTGCATACAGATAAGCTATCATGTGGTCTATGTCCGTTTCAGAGCTTTCGTTTTCCAACCCTGCAGACGCGGCTTCAAGGCGCAGCTCTTCCAGCGTACCATCCACCAGCTTTCGCCCTTTGCCGATCAAAATCACGCGGTTTGTGATTGCCTCAATATCCTGCATATCATGCGTTGTCAGGATCACTGTGGTTCTATGTTCTTCATTCATCTTTTTTATGAAGTCCCGCACTGCAATCTTAGAGACTGCGTCTAATCCAATCGTCGGTTCGTCCAGAAACAACAGCCGGGGTTCCTGCAGCCAAGACGCCGCACTCTCACAGCGCATGCGCTGCGCTAATGACAA
>CAMWXA010000345.1 GCA_947178035.1 uncultured Lachnospiraceae bacterium
ATATATGTTCTTATGATACAATAAATTCAAGATATGGCATACATGAATGATTAATTGAAACATAATTTAATACGGGAAAGATTAAAAGATGTAAAGTATGAAATTGCCAATGCGATAAATAAACACTTTGCATCTTTTTATATTGGTACAGTTAAAATAACCACAGAATGAGGCAGATGAAAAGAAAGTGTTCCTGACAGGCTCAGGTGGAGTAGATATTTTATTTAAGAATAGGGAAGGTTTATTAGCATGAAAAATGAGATCCGGGCTTTAATTTTTGATATAGATGGTGTGATCACAGATGGAAAGAAATATACAGATGGAATATCACAGGAAATTAAATCCATGACATATAAAGATCTGGATGCAATCAATGATTTTCAAAAAGAAGGTATAATTGTCGGTTGTATTTCAGGAGAGGACACTATATTTTCAAAGAAAGTGGCTGAGAAACTGGATTATTGCTGTCTGGGAACAAAGAATAAACGAGAAATGCTTGAAGAATTCAGTGATAAATACAATGTTGAGAGCAGGCACATCTGTTACATAGGTGATGGGAAGTATGATATAAAAGCATTAGAATATGTGGGACTGGCTGTATGTCCGCATGATGCTATATACAAAGTGAAAGAAGTATCTGACATTATACTGGATTCATCCGGCGGTCAAGGATGCATTGCTGAATTATACGCAAAGATTTGTCATCCGGAGGATACAGGTTCAGAGGCGGTGAAAGAGGATACAGGTATTATAGAAACATTTAGGAAAAGGGTTCATGAACATTATGAAATGATAGGACAGATCTTAAGTAATCATAAGTTGATCAGTGTGATAGAAGAAGTATGCCAAAAGATTATAATTTCCTACCAGAATAATGGACAGCTTTTTTTGTGTGGAAATGGTGGAAGTGCTGCGGATGCCCAGCATCTTGCTGCGGAATTGGTTGGAAGGTTTTATCTGGAAAGACGGGCGTATTCAGCAGAGGCGTTATCAACAAACACCTCCATTATCACGGCATTGGCAAACGATTATGACTATAACATGATATTTGCCCGGCAGATAGAAGCAAAGGGCAGGGAAGGGGATGTGCTGATCGGGATTACGACAAGCGGAAAGTCACAAAATGTTCTTCAGGCTTTCCAACGTGCAAAAAAACAGAATTTAGTAACCGTATTGATGAGCGGAAAAATAAAAGGATATCTACCTGCGCTGGATTATGCTGATTATGTTATAGAAATTCCTTCTCACGATACACCAAGAATACAGGAAGGACATATACTTATCGGGCACATCATATGCGAGATTATAGAATCAAAATTAACAGAGGAGAATGAAAAAAATGAGTAACAGACATGTATTTGTGACAGCAGAAATCGGAATTAACCATAATGGGGATTTGGATATCGCAAAACAGCTGATTGACTGGTCCTATTTATCAGGATGTGACGCAGTTAAGTTTCAAAAAAGAACCATAGATAAAGTGTATACAAAAGAATATCTTGACAGCTATAGGGAGTCACCGTGGGGCACAACACAAAGAGAGCAAAAAGAAGGACTTGAGTTTGGAAAAGAAGAATATGACATTATTGATGCTTACTGTAAAGAAAAAAGGATTGAATGGTATGCATCTGCATGGGATGTAGATGCGCAGTTGTTTCTGCGTCAGTATCATCTGAAATACAATAAAATTGCATCTGCAATGCTCACCAATATGGAACTGCTCCAGACTGTTGCAGAGGAGAAAAAGTATACTTTTATAGCAACCGGAATGAGTACATATGATGAGATTGATGCGGCAGTGGAAGTGTTCAAAAAGAATGACTGCCCATATGAGCTGCTGCATTGCAACAGTACTTACCCTATGAAAAATGAGGACGCAAATCTGCTGATGATACCTGCGTTAAGAGAACGATATGGGGTAAAGATTGGGTACAGCGGACATGAAACAGGGCGTATCGTATCAACATCAGCAGTAGCATTAGGCGCGTCATCAATAGAACGTCATATTACACTGGACAAGACAATGTACGGTTCGGATCAGGCAGCATCTTTGGAAGCAGATGATTTTCAGAGGCTGGTAAAAGATATACGGGCAATCGAGAAGGCATTAGGAAATGGAAAAAAAGTGCTGTCAGAAGCTGAGGCGGCAGTAAGGAAGAAGCTGAGAGGCTAAGTTCTTGCAGGAGAGAAATGTGGAAAAGAAAGTAACAGCAGTTATTCCGGCAAGGGCAGGTTCAAAAGGAATACATAATAAGAATATTATTGATTTTTGCGGAAAACCTTTAATTGCGTGGTCTATAGAGCAGGCGGTGCAATCAAAATATGTAGAGGATGTATATGTTTCTACGGACGGAAAAGAGATTGCAGAAATCTCAGAAAAATATGGCGCAGAAATTATTTGGAGGCCGGCAGATTTAGCATCAGATACAGCAAGCTCAGAAAGTGCACTGATACATGCGGTATCTGTGATGAAGAAAAATAGCGAAATCAATGCAGTGGTATTTCTTCAGGCAACTTCGCCGATACGGCTAAGTGAAGATATAGACAATGCAATTGATCTGTTCTTTGAGAATTCGTATGATTCATTGTTTTCAATGAGTGTTTTGGAGGATTATTGTATCTGGAAAAAAACAGAAAATGAGCTTAATAGTCTTACATATGATTATCTGAAACGTGGCAGAAGGCAGGAGCGGGAGCCGCTTTTTCTTGAGAATGGATCAATATATATTTTTAAATCTGAAATCTTAATGAAGTATAAAAATCGATTGGGTGGAAAAATTGGCATGTACGAGATGCCTTTTGACAGGTCATATGAGATAGACAGTATGGATGATATTGAGATGTGTTCATATTTTATGAAAAAGTATTATAAGTGAGAAAAGTAATGGACAGATATCAGGACTATGTGATTAAAGATGGAAAATTTATCGGGAAATTTGAAGAGATGTATCAGAAATTTGATGATCCGTGGCATCAGAAAGAAAATCTGGAAACATTTTATTCCAGAGTATGTACTCCTGTGACATTAAGACAATATGGGTTAAAAAAGGTTCTGGAGATAGGATGCGGACTTGGTGCGTTTTCGAATTATTTACGGGCAGCAGCTGACTGTTCAATAACTGGAATGGATATTTCTGAAACTGCTATAGCAAAGGCGAAAGCTTCTTATCCAGAAATGGAATTTTACGGGGGGGGGGGTACTTGAATTTGCTCAAAAACCGGACTTAAGATTTGAAGCAATCATATTCTCAGAAATTATGTGGTATATATTGGAAGATTTGGATAGTGTTATTGAAAACTTATCAGAAAAATTTCAAAATAAGCTGCTTATTGTAAATCAAGTATTTTATAAAGAGGAACAGGAGTACGGAAATGAGTTTTTTACATGTTTGGATGAGATGACTGCATATCTCCCGTGGGAGTGCTTAAAGAAAATTTCTATCGACAGAATGGATGACGGATTCTATGAATCACATTCTGTTTATCGTATCTGAAATGTTTATGGAGGCAGAAATGAGAAAGGTATATTTTAATGGAGAATTTATAGATGAAAGCGAAGCAAAGATTAGTATATATGACTCAGCAATGATGTTTGGGGACACTATTTTTGAGATGACGAGATCATTTCATAAAGAACAATTTAAGCTGCGTGAACACTTGGAAAGACTGTATGCATCTGCAAAATATCTGCATATTGATTTACAGGAAGCTATGACGATGGATGAGATGGAACAGGCTGTTTATAAAACTATTGAAGTGAATGAACCTTATTTTGAAAAAGATGATGAGCATAGAATTATGATTGATGTGACGCGTGGGCTGTTATCCATATATCAGGATGTTGTAGGTACTCATGCGGGACTTAATATTATCATTGCAGATTTTCCGCTGCGTTGGACTGTAGAAGGAATGGGAAAACTTTTTGACATAGGGATTAATGCTGTTATTCCTTCACAAAGGGCTATTCCGGCATCTCTAATTGACCCCAAAGTAAAAAATAGAAGCCGGGTTCATTATCTGATGGCAAACATTGAAGTTTCTAACTATGAAGGAGATAACAACTGGGCACTGCTGTTAGATACAGATAACTTTATCGCAGAGGGAACCGGTGATAATTTCTTTATTGTAAAAGATGGAACGTTATATACACCTGAGCCGAGAAACATTCTAAGAGGAATATCAAGAGGATATATCATGGAGTTATGCCAGGAAATGCAGATACAATGTATTGAAAAAAATTTGGACTTATATGATGTGGTAAATGCAGATGAAGCTTTTATGAGCGGCACACCATTTTGTATGCTTCCGGTAACGTCCATCAATGGGCAGCAGATTGGAACCGGTAAAATGGGACATATAACCGAAAAACTGCTTAATGTATGGGGAGAAAATGTAGGCGTTGATATCATCGGTCAGATCAAGGAGTGGAACAGAAGTTCAAAAAAGCAAATGACAGATGCGCCCAGCCCGTATTCTTTTAGAAAGAAGTGGTAAGAAAAATTTGTATTTATGTCAGGGGGAAATTCATTGAAACATAATATAGGGATTATGCAGGGAAGGCTGACACAGTCTAAAGGCAGGGGAATTCAATTTTTTCCATTTGATAACTGGGAAGAAGAATTTTATAGTGCACAGAAACTGGGATTGGATGAAATAGAATTTATTTTTGATTATGACCATTATCAGGAAAATCCATTGTGGACGGATGAAGGAATTGCGCAAATTAAAAACCATATGAATAAGACGAGAATAAAAGTTCGTTCTGTCTGCTTTGATTATTTTATGAGAAGACCTTTTTACAAAACTGAAGCAGAGGAAAGAGATTTTATTAAGAAAGAAAAT
>CAMWXA010000346.1 GCA_947178035.1 uncultured Lachnospiraceae bacterium
TCTTTGGAAATTGTATGCTTGGATTTCTTTGTCTCATTGTATTTCTTGGTTCCAGCATGTCTGGAGACTTCAAAGTCCTCCCATTTACCGCATTGATTGGTGTGTTTGCTTTCCAGCAAATTGTAATGAGGCTTTGGTTTTATATCCCTGCCAAAAAGTCAATACAAAAGTTGGAGACCCTGCTACGCTAATCCACTATTTTTGACGCGATAATAGAACACATGTTTCAATATGCTCGGTAAAGCTGAACATATCGATTGGCCAAGCCTCGCACGCAATATAACCCTCTTTTGCAAACCATCCCAAATCTCTGCCGAGAGTCTCAGGATTGCAGGACACATAGATGACACTCCTTGGCCGCAAAGATGCTGCTGCCTTCACAAACAATTCTGTGCTTCCACTTCTTGGCGGATCCATGACAATCACATCCGCGTGCCCGCCATTTTGTGACATACGTGTCATATATTCTGTCGCATCTGCAGCAATAAAGCATATATGATCCAGATTGTTTCTCCTGGCATTTGCTCTTGCGTCCTTCACTGCCTGCTCGTTCAGCTCAATCCCTATGACACGCCCTGCCTTCGCATGCATACACATCCCAATCGTACCGATTCCACAGTAAGTATCAATCACCGTCTCTGTGCCTGTCAGTCCGGCAGCCTGTACCACCTTTTTGTATAAAACCTGTGTCTGTTCCGAGTTCACCTGATAGAATGACCCTGGTGATATGCGAAAGCGCAGCCCCAGCAATACGTCCTCGATATATCCCGGTCCATATAGTGTTTTGTTCCTGTCACCGAGCACCATAGTCGTCTGTTTCCCGTTGATATTCTGCACAATCGTCGTAATCTCAGGATGATGCGCCTTAAGCTTTTCCACAAACTGATTCTTATGCGGAAATTCTGGCTGTGCAGTCACTAATACCACCATAATCTGTTTCGTTGACGCTCCTTTTCTGACAAGAATGTGACGCATCAGTCCCCGCCCTGTATCCTCATTGTAAATCCATAGCCTAAACGCTTTGATCAGCTCTGTCACTGTCTGAATGATTGCCGATGCCTGCGTGTCTTCAATCAGACAGTCATTAACTGGTATAATATTATGTGTGCCTTTCGCATACGTACCAGCTATGACTTCCTCTCTCCTTTTCCCAAACACTGCATGTACCTTATTTCTGTAATGATACGGATAGTACATACCTGCTACCTGATTTACTCTATCACAATATTTTCCAATATTTTCAACAACCCACTTTTTCTTCTCTGCCAACTCGTCTGCATAGCTCTTCTCACCGATATGACAAGCCCCGCACTTTTTTACATAGGGGCATTTCTCCACACATTCTTTTTTTTCCATCGCTCTTCCTCCATTCAACAGTTCCTTAGCCTCTGCAGTCTGCCGACTGTGTCCTGTACTCCGCCTGCCTTTAAGCTTCTTCCTTCGCCTTTTTTAAAACAGCTGCCGCTTCACTCATATGTATTCCCCCTCTTCATCAAGCAAAATCTCCTTCCGCCTCATCTATCCCGCAACACTCGCGGCAAATCTACATATACGTTCAAGGGGGCTGACACTTTTGCAGTGCCAACCCTCACTTTAATTCTTATTCGTATGACATCCTACTTTTTGCGTTTCTTTACAAAAATACCTGCTGCCACTGCTGCCAGTACCACGATCACGCTTCCTGCAATCAACGGTGCATTCCCCGATGTTTTTCTGATATTCTCTGTGTTTTCCGCACTGACACTCGTGTCAGTCTCATCATCCGCCGTGTCCTCCAACTTCGCAATTGTGTTGTCGCCCTGCACAAGCACAAGCGCGGAGATTCCTTCTACGGACACCGTCCCTTCTGCTGTTCCTACAGACGCAGTTCCTGCCACTTTATCATTGACACAGATTTCCCACGTTCCCGCCGGAAGTGCGACATCCACAGCACTCTCATTTCCGTTGAATATCACTGTAATCTTCTCCGCCGTATCTCCATTTGCACTGTTTGCAATTGTGTATCCCACTACATTTGCATCCAGCCCACTCATGAAAGTAAGATTGCTCTGGATTTCCGCCGCTGTCGTCATGCGAAGTGCGTTATGGGCTTTACGAAATGCGATTAACCCCTTGTAATACTCGTAAGTATCCATCACATTTGCTTTATTTGACCACTTGATGCTGTTTGTCGAGTCTGGAGATGTGTAACTGTTCTCATCGAAACCTCCTTCCACTGTCGCTGACGGCTTGCTGCGCAGCATTTCCTCTCCTGCCTGGAAGAATGGTACACCTTGAGAAGTTAAAATAATCGCACTGCCGAGCTTATTCATCTTTATCCTTGTCTCTTCACTGTCCTCCGCATTCGATATTGCAAGCTTATCCCAGAATGTCAGATTGTCATGGCAGGAAATATAGTTAATACTCTGCCCTGGCTGTGCCGCCCAGCTCTTGCTTCCTTTATCGTTCTTATATGTCAGAACCTGCGGATGCGATGTTGCAGCTACAATGCCAAACTTAATGCTCTCCTCCATTCCATCCTTACCGCTGATAAATCCCTTATCCTGTGCATCAAATACACTGCCCTTGATTCCATCCCGGATATCATCACTAAAAGCACCAACCCGGTCAATGTTACGTATGTTTGCCTTCAAAGCCTGCTGTGAAGATGATATTGCGCAGTCTCCACCCGTCCAGCCTTCTCCGTACACCATAATTGATGGGTCAATCTCATCAAGCGCCGCCCGAACTGCATTCATCGTCTCAATGTCATGAACTGCCATCAGGTCAAAACGGAAACCGTCAATATGATACTCTGTTGCCCAGTAAACGACTGAATCCACAATATATTTGCGCATCATCGCGCGGTCAGAAGCGGTCTCATTGCCGCAGCCTGACGCATTGGAATAATTTTCGCCCACTTTTCTGTAGTAGTAATCTGGCACTGTCTTCTGGAACCAGGAGTCTTCTATATTAAATGTATGGTTGTACACTACATCCATGTTCACACGAATTCCATTCGCATGTAATGCCTGCACCATCTGCTTCATCTCGTTGACACGCACCTCGCCATGATAGGGGTCTGTGCTATAAGAGCCCTCAGGCACATTGTAATTCTTCGGATCATATCCCCAGTTAAACTGCGGTGTGTCAAGCTTTGTCTCATCCACTGTAGCATAGTCGTAACTTGGCAAAATCTGCACGTGGGTCACACCTAAGTCTTTGATGTGATCAATTCCTGTTGCAAGACCATCCGCATTCGTCGTCCCTGTTTCAGTAAATCCAAGAAACTTTCCTGTATTGCTGATTCCTGATGAATCGTCCGACGAGAGATCTCTCACATGAATCTCATAGATCACCGCATCTGTGGGATTGACAAATGCTGGTCTCACATCATTTTCAAATCCCTCGGGATTGGTAGCACTCAGATCCACTACCATGCCTCTGTCGCCATTTACACCTGTTGTTCTGGCATATAGATCCACTGCCTCGTTTGTCTTATTCCCAATCTTAATAGAATAAGTGTAATACACTCCATTCAAATCACCCTGCTTCTCGCAGGACCATACCCCCTTGTCTCCCAGTGTCATAGGTATTGTCTCTATGAGATTGTTTCCATCTCCCTGTTCATACAGATTCAAAGAAACTTCAGATGCCGTAGGCGCCCATACTTTAAAGCCTGTCTTTTCCTTTGTATACACAGCACCCAGATCATTCCCATCATACTCAAAAGCATCATCAAAATAACTGGAGCCAATAATCTTGTTCATGGACACGTTTGTACCCTCGTATCCTTCCATTGATATATCATATGACTTTGACAATTCTAACTCCTCCTCCAATGTCAGCAGAATTTTTATGCCATCCTCGCTGTCTGCGGAAGATACAGCATACTCTGTTCCATCCCCATCTGTGATTTTTAGCTGTGATGCCAAAGAATTCATATTTTTTGGCTTGCGTGACAATGTCACATAGATTTCTTTGCTCGTCGTTTCCGCAAAATACGCCTCCGCAATCACAGGATTGTATACCACTTCATTCATATTATACCACAATACTGGATTTCCTTCCACAATATATACATCAATTGTGTTGTCTGACACCTTTGTCAGATCAATCTCATAGTCAAGTGCCGCGTCTGCATTTCCATCCTGAATCACCCGCACACCAGCTGTTGTCACACCCTCTTTGGGCTGCAGCCCTATCTTAAATAATGCGCCAAAATCATCCGTCTCCGCCAGCGGATAGCTTCCACCCACATCGCTGCCTGCCCATGCATATGCCTCCACATTGTCAGCATGATACTTCTGGTCAAAATTGTAATAATGTACATTTAACTTTGTCGCACCATCTTCGTGATATACATTCAGCCTCGCTTCCTCGAGTGCTGTGATATCATAAGAAGCTGCTCCCGCAGGCGGTTCTGTGGCAAACTCTGCCTCTCCGCTTGTCACCCAGATTTCCACTGTCTCACCGTCCATGGTGACAAACCGATCATCGCTGATATCCTTGTCTTCCCACTGGTTCAATCGCACGATAAATCCTATGCTTGCAGGCTTCCGGTTTGTCTGATATACTGCCACTTTACCAAAATCATCCTCATCTGTAAAGTCGACCTGCAGACCTTCCCTTCCATCCTCCCATATCCACAGATTCCAACCATCATAAGTGTTATC
This sequence comes from uncultured Lachnospiraceae bacterium, assembly GCA_947178035.1. Lineage (GTDB taxonomy): Bacteria > Bacillota > Clostridia > Lachnospirales > Lachnospiraceae > COE1. Next base: position 4,656 of record CAMWXA010000346.1, read on the forward strand.
GGCCCTCCCACCATAATGAACGATCAGTGTCGTTCCTGCTGCCCATGCTGTCATACCCGGTGTCAAAACTGACACTACTGTCATAAACACCATAAGCAATGCCAGTAAACCGGCAGTCACGTGCTTTTTCCTCATAGCTGTTAACCCCCATTCCATATTGATTGATAGTTTCATTATATC
>CAMWXA010000347.1 GCA_947178035.1 uncultured Lachnospiraceae bacterium
CACTCCTGACTTGGCCGTTATCACCTCATAATCATTGCCCAGCAAATCATTCATCGTCTTTAGCATAAACTCGGAATCATCCACCACAAGGATTCTATTTTTCTGGCTGATTTCGCTTTTTTCTATTTGGTTATGACTTATATATTTCTCAACTTCAGCCATGGCGTTCTCTGTAATAATAGAAACTCCGCCTTCACTCTGTAACATATCTGCTGCAGTTACACAATAGGCAAAATATCCTTTTCCAGTGTCAAACAACAGGCTGAAATGAGGACTCATTTTCTCAAATACTTTCTGAAACTGCTCATACGTCAGAAGCTGTTCCTCTTTTATCTCAAAATTTTCCGAAGACGGAAAATAGCTCTTGACGCGCTCCACGAACTGCTTCGCTACATATCTTGCCGCATTCATCAGCATCGTGTTCACTGCTTCGGATTTGGTATCCATTACACTGCCAATCGTACTAACAATGAGACGCTCTTCAAAAACAAGAAAAAACTCCCATCTTTTCTTGTCTTTTGTGCTGTATATCAAACGATAATAGATACCATTTCCAAACTTCTCACCAGCATAACAGTCGCTGATCAGCCGCGCATCCAGCTGAAACATACTGCGGAGCAGACTGGCAATGGTCTGTCCCATCACCGCTTGTTCTTCCTCTGGCTGAAGATTCTCCCATTGTCTGATACCTTCGCCTCTGACAATCGCACTATCCTCTATCAGTGTATGTCCGATCAGCCATCCCGCACATACGCCCAGAAAATGATTGACTGCCTCCTCCGAATAATGTGTCAGCTCCAGTTCCCGCTCAAGCGCCGGAATCGTTCTATCGCGAAAGTTTTTGTGAATGCGCCTGTGCATCTCAAATCCCGCATAATGAACCGAAATCATATATGCTTCTTCATCTGCAAAATGCTTAAGTGCATGATCCCTAAAGTACTTTACTGCTTCCTGACAAACCCACTGACTTTTTTCTTCCTGCTTCCCCAAATCAAACAACTTATTCAGAATACTGAACAATTTCCTGTGTTCTTTATCAATAACCTCTACACCAATATTATATCGTTCCTGCCATACTAATTGACTTCCCATGTAATCTTCTCCTTTGCCATAATCTTTATATAGTTGGTACATCAACGGCATTCCATTCTGAAAATTGCCCGCCCTAAAGAAATTATACTATATTCGGAACTATTATACCACATAAAAGTAAATTGCGTCAGAAAAAATTAACAATTTTCATCATACATTTCTGACAATCAAGTTCATAAATGAAGATACATGTGCCGGATTTGTCCATCTTTATAAAATCCGATAATCTTTGGTGCAATTTTCTAAAGTTACTCATTTATTAAAAACAAAAGACACGCAGTCATCATACTATAGAATCATTTCTAAAATGGCCTCTAAGCCTGCTTAATTGTGCTCGAAATTCCAATCTCATCAAGGATAGCTAACATGTTAATTCAGCGATGTCCATGCGAACCAGAATGTTCATTTGCATGCTGCGTTGAATGCTTTTCGACCGCTTTGGAACCGCTATGCCCCTGACAGGTCCTGATTCTGTCCTGGATTTCCCCCATCGTCATACTGTGGCAGTCCTCCACAGTAATGCTGGTATCATATTGCGCCAATTCCAGAAAAGCCCTGTATTTTCCAAAGGACATCTCATGCTGGTGCGCCTCATCCATGCAGGCTGCGTCGCTGCTGTAAGTCAGTGCGCCTAACGCCTGAAAGCTGTCATTCGCGTTGATCTGTTCCAGCATCGCATCCGAATGCCCGGATATCACTGTCACAACCAGCAGCGAATCCTGGTTCAGAAAACGACTGTAATAGGCATCCTGCAGCAGACGGTCAATTGCCTGCTGGTAAGAGATATTTTTCAATGAGACATGCTCCAGGATATCCTGTCCATCCTCGTTGTAACCTTTGGCCGACACGACTCTGTCAAAACAATTGATAGCAAGCTCGATGGACGGGTTTACGTCAATGCTGATATATGAAACTGGTCTGCTGTACACAGCATAGCCGCCAGTCCCAGCCAGCAAAAAAATGCAGATGACAGCCATGACATACCGCAGCGCTGTGTATGGTTTCCACTGAAAAATTCCGCGGCCCTGTTTTGCCCGCTGCGTCTCCAGATACTGCAGGGTATTTTGTTTCATCTCTTCTGTCGCCCGTATGTTCTCCATACTCTTCTGAATTTTGTTCTGCGCACTACTCATGACCATTCACCTCCCAACTTTTCCCGCAGAATATCTTTTGCCCTGGAAAGCCATGTATAGACTGTATTCTCTTTTTTTCCAAGAATTTTCGCAATCTCCACTGCCGAGTACTCCTCATAGTAAAACAGGTAAATTACATCCCGGTATTTTTCAGGCAGCTTCAGGACAGTCTCTAAAACCTCATTCGATGGTTCGTTCAGCACCGCGCGCTCCTCCGACAGCACCTCGAGCGGAACCCATTTTTTGCGTGACAGGGCGCGCAGCCAGTCAGTGCAGGCGTTGATGGTCACACGCACAAACCATGCCTTCTCGTGCTCGCTGCTCGCAAAAGAACCTTCATATAATAAATATTTCATATATACATTCTGAAATACATCCTCCGTGTCGTGCCTGTTCTTCAGATGTACGAAACATATTCTCCGCACCATGTCTGCGTAAGCATCCATGACACGGTTCACATCCTCTGTGCTCTTCAAAAGTTTTCCCCCTCATTGCCTGACACCGCCGATCCGTCTCCCATTCAAAAGAGGCTGCCGGGAAATGAAATTATTCTCCGGCAGCCCCCCTCCTGACTAATCATCCTGCATTCTCACGATTCGCGAAATACCGTCCTTATCCGCAGCGGTGCCAATGCACTCAACAGATGTTTAGTGATGATGCCCTCCGTGGTGTCCTGTCCCGCTGTAGCAGTAGGTGTCTGTGTGGTGCACTGTTCCGTCGCAGTCTACACCCAGCAGGCACACGCCGTCCACATCACAGCTGCCATCGGCATAGCAGACCGGTGTGGGATTCTGAACCACTGCCCTGTGTGCCCTCCCGTGATGCGCAAACGCCACGCTCGACGAACTTCCTGCCACGATCGCTGTCAAAGCCATCACTGCCGCTATTTTTGTTACCTTTTTCCGCATGTTGATTACCTCCGTTTTGAGAATGCACGCGCGAAGATCTTCCCAGTGGTTCCGCGCACACATTCAGATTGATTTCCTGTTTCATAGGTAATACGCGCGAAAGAAGGCAATCCTTTCATTTTTTATTATTATTTTTTACTTTTCTTCAACAAGACACAGCCCAAAGCAAAAATGCCGGGAACCCGTTGTCATTCCCTGTCTATTATGCCTTTTTGTGCGCACATTGTCAATCAATCTGCCCATTGATACGCTGCACAATTCCGAACCAAAAAATCAAAAGACAGGCATTGAGCAGCCGCAATAAAACGATATAATGCTCTTGACTCTCCCCCGCAGGGGATGGTTTATACTTTTTAGCGAGGAGATTGTAAATGTATCAGATAAGCCAGTTTTCAAAAATATCCGGTCTGACTGTTAAAGCGCTGCGCTACTATGATGAACAAGGTATGCTCAGACCGTCATACCGTGATGACGATACTTTGTATCGGTATTATGATGAGACTAATTTAAAAAAAGCGCAGTTAATCAGGCTTCTCCGCTCATTGGATTTTTCAATATCGGAAATTAAAGAAGTGCTTGAAATGGTAAACAATGAAGCAGATTTAACTTATATTCTACAAGAGAAAATTGCAAATATTAACAAAAATATACTAAGGGAAAAAGAGTTAATTCAGAAAATAAATGGTTTATCTATTCCCTGTGTAACGAAAATCGAGAGCCAAACGTACCAGATAACCCTGGAGGAAATTCCGGCAGCCTTAGTAGCTTCAATACGATTTACAGGAAAATACAGCGAAATAGGTGAACATATTCCACTTCTTTACAAGGCTGTACAAGAGCATGTAAACGGAGCTGTTATAAATTGCTACTATGACGAGGAATGTATGGAACAGGCAGATATGGAATTATGTCTGCCTACGAAAAAGCAGGTTCCAGCAAATACAGTAAATTGCAGGTATTTACCCGCTATAAAGGCTGTTTGCACTACACATCATGGAAGCCATGAAATGTTGCATTCTGCATACAAGGCATTATTCAATTATGTAAACGAACATGGTATAGCCGTGATAACACCTTTCAGAGAAATTTACGTGAAGGGCCCTGGAATGATATTTAAGGGAAACCCAAAAAATTATGTTACAAAAATACTATTTCCTTACAAAATTCTATAGAGAAAGAGGACTGCAAAATGCAACATGTTGTAAAAGATTTTATTCCACAAGGCGGGAAACACTGCATTACCAATTCATTGAAACAGATTTTTTCTTATTATGGCTATCCGTTATCAGAAGAAATGATGTTTGGTCTGGCATCCGGGCTGTCTTTTTTATATTTAAACCAATCTTCTTCTCCTATGGTAAATGGAAGAATAAAAGTATTTGAATTTGAGAAAAAATTAGCGGACCGGCTGAATATATCCATTCAGTGTAAGACTGGCTCTGATTATAAAAAAATCAGTCAGCTGTCAAAAGATATGATCGACCAGAACAAACCCATTTTGATATATGTGGATATGCCGTATTTGTCATATCTGGGCTTGAATAAAAACAGTCATTTCGGCGGGCACGCCGTCGTCCTTTTTGGATATGACGATGCGTTAGAGCAGTTTTGGATCAGTGATCGGGATAATCACGATTATCCAGTCAGAACGCCTTTGGGAGAAATAGCGGAGGATTACCATGTGGGTCGTTATCAGGA